>DATLXT010000159.1:0-5849 GCA_035575475.1 Gemmatimonadales bacterium
GGGCGGCCGGCGGCGGCCCCGCCGCGATTCCCCCAACACGGGGTGGCGCTCGGCGGGGTTTCGGGGTTACGCGGATCACATGGCCACGGCCGAGTTCGGGGCGGCGCTGGAACGCCTGCTGGCCGACGGGCGGCGGACCACGGTGGCGGTCCTCTGCGCCGAAGCCGTCCCCTGGCGCTGCCACCGCCAGCTGATCGCCGACGCCCTGGTGGCGCGTGGCCTGGAGGTGCGGCACGTCCTGGGTCCGGGCGCGCCCGAGGGGCACGTCCTCTCGCCCCATGCCCGCGTGGGACCGGGCGGCGGCCTGGTGTATCCTGCGTCGGGGCCGGTCCAGGGCGAGCTCTTCGGGCCTAGAAGAAGAACACCCCGCCGCTCGAGCCCGGAAAGCGCGGGTTGACGATGTTGTCGAACTTCGAGCCGAAGCTGTAGCGCAACCCGAAGAACGCGAAGTAGCGATAATCGGTCTCCAGGGCCCGGCGCTGGAGCAGGACCTCTTCCGGCGTCGCGCCGGCCGTCTTGGCGACGAAGCGCTGGTCTTTCACCCGCGAGGCGCTCCCGAAGAGGTTGAGCGACAGTCCTCGCACGATGCGGACCTCGAACTCTCCGAATAGCGTCAGATGGTGCTGCCCGAGGTCCTGGACGTAGCCGGCGGCCTCGAACGACAACTCCACCGCGCCCCAGGGCTGCTTCAGGTCCAGAGCGGCCAGCAGCGTCTGGTCCCCCAGCCGCTCGCTGGTCTTGTTGAAGACCGTGGTGTCCATGTAGTCGAACGCGGCCAGGCCGACCGCGTACCGCAGGGTAAATTGCCGCCGCGTGGACTCGCCGTACGGGAAGAAGTTGTATTCGATCGCGGGCGCCATGCGCAGCTGCAGGTCCTGGTTGCGGAAGAGCGAATGGGCCGCCCGAGCCTCCACGCCCACCGACCAATGGGGTCCGAGGCTGTTCACCAGCAAGGCGGTTCCGGTGTATTCCCGTCGCACGCTCACGATGCGCCGGTTGCCGATCTCCGCGCCGGCAGAGTCGTAGACGGGAACCCGGAAGTGGCTCTCGTTGTAGCTGCCGCCCAGGGAGAGCCGGATCTTCCATTCCGCCGTGATGCGGGTGGCGGAGACCGACGGGAACAGCGCCAGGAAGTTCCGCGACGCCTCGGCGCTGTAGTTGCCGTCCAACCCGATCCGGAACACCCAGTAGTTCCAGGGATCGGTCGCTCGAGCCGCGGCGCGGGGCGGAGCGGTGTAGGCGATCGTGATCCGGTTCGCCAGCGGCGTCTGGGCGGCGAAGCGAACTAGGCCGAGCCGCATCATCTGAACCAGGCCCCGGCGGGCGTCGTCGTCGCTGTCGTCGCGCCGCACCGTGTGCCGCAGGGTATCGGCGGCGCCGCTGAAACGCCCGAACCCCAGGAACGTGAGGGTCACCTCCCGCCCGCCGCCGCCCGTCGCCTGGCTGGTCATCAGGATGTGCACCTCGGCATCCCGGCGGTCGCGCACGTAGTTCACGAACGTGATCTCGGTCCGGAAGAAGTCGAAGTCGCACCCGGGGACGAACCCCTGGCAGTCGAGGAAGACCCGCACCGCCGAGGTGTCGGCGGCGGCGGTGTCTTCGGGGGCCTGGGCGGCGGTCGAGCCGACGAAGCATCCCGCGGCCCACAGCGCGCAGACGGCACGTCCCATGCGGCCTCCCGCATCGGGGTGAAGAACCCATAATGGCCCCGCCGGGAGGCCGGGGCCATGGGCGCGGTGGCGCCCGCGGCCGAAAGTGACTAGCGTTTCTGCACCATGACCACGTCGTCCGCCGGCCTGGCCCGACGCGCCACGGTGGTGTGTCCGTTCTGCCGCACCCTCAACCGGGTGGATCTCACGCGGCTGGCCGACCGGCCCCGCTGCGGCCACTGCCACCGCCCGATCCTGCTCGACCGACCCTTGGCGGTGGACGACGCCACCTTCGAGCGGGTGGTGGCCGAGTCCGATGTGCCCGTGCTGGTGGATTTCTACGCCGACTGGTGTGGGCCCTGCAAGGTCATGGCGCCGGTGCTCGACGCACTGGCGCACGATCGCGCCGGGGAGGTCCTGGTCCTGAAGCTGGATACGGATCGCAACCCCTTGACCACGGAGCGGTTCGGCATTCGCGGCATCCCCACGCTGGTGCTCTTCCGTCACGGGCGCGAGCAGGCCCGGCACACCGGGGTGGTGCCGCGCGCGGCGCTCGACGCCCTGCTCCGGTGACCTCCTCGGTGGGCGGGCGGGAGTCGTACGACGCGGACGCGGAACCCACGCCGGTCGACGCCGTTTCCGAGCGATCGCGCGCGGTGGCCCTGACGCTGGGCCTGGTCGGCGGGATGTTGGGCCTGCATCGCTTCTACGCGGGTCGCCCCGGCAGCGGGGTGGCGATGATCTGCACGCTGGGCGGGCTGGGGATCTGGTGGCTCTACGACGTGATCCTGCTCGCGGCCGGGGAGTTTCGCGACGGCAGCGACCGGCGCATCCGGACTTGGCTCGCGGCCGGCCCCGTGCTCGAACCCGGAACGGGAGAGCGGCGGGTGGATCAGCTGGCGGCCCAGGTGGGCCGGCTCGAGCGCGAGCTGGCCGAGCTGGCCGAGCGGGTGGATTTCGCGGAGCGTCTGCTGGCGCAATACCGGGAGCGGGGCCGGCTGCCCAACTCTTGACAGGCGTACGGATGAAGATCGGGATCCCTCGGGAGACGGCCGCGGGCGAGCGCCGTGTGGCGCTGGTCCCGGACGTGGTGAGTCGGCTGGTGGGGCGCGGCTTCGAGATCGTGGTCGAGCGGGGTGCCGGCGAATCCGCCACCTTCAGCGACGACGCGTATCGCGCCGCCGGCGCGGGGGTCGTGAGCGCGCCGCGCGAGGTCTGGAGTCAGGCCGACGTGATCCTGAAGGTCCAGGCCCCTGCGGCCGACGAGGCGGCGCTGGCGCGCGAGGGAACGGCGCTGGTGGCGATGTTCCAGCCTCAGCCGGAGCTGTTGCATCGGCTCGCCCAGCGCCGGCTGACCGCCTTCACGCTGGTGCGTCTCCCCCGGATCACCCGGGCGCAGCCGATGGACGTGCTTTCCTCTCAGGCGACGCTGGCCGGGTACAAAGCCGTGCTCCTGGCGGCCGTGGCGGCGGGGCGCGTTTTCCCGATGTTGGTGACCGCCGCGGGGACCCTCCCGCCCGCCCGGGTCCTGGTGTTGGGCGCCGGGGTGGCCGGGCTCCAGGCCATCGCCACGGCGCGCCGCCTGGGCGGGGTGGTCTCGGCATTCGACGTGCGGCCGGCGGTGAAGGAGCAGGTCGAGAGCTTGGGCGCCACCTTCCTCGCCATGGAGCTCGCGGAAGAGACCGAGACCGCCGGCGGTTACGCCAAGGCCCTGTCCGAGGAGGCGCATCGGCGCGAGCTCGAGTTCATCGGCCGCCACGTGCGGGAGGCGGACGTCGTCATCACCACGGCCCAGATTCCCGGCCGGCCGGCTCCTCGCCTGATCACCGAAGAGGCCGTCCGCGGCATGCGGCCCGGGTCGGTGATCGTGGATCTGGCGGCGGAAACCGGCGGCAACTGCGAGCTGACCAGCCCCGGGGCGGAGGTGGTGCGGCACGGCGTGGCCGTCCTGGGGCCGGTCAACCTGGCGAGCACGGTCCCCGCCCACGCCAGTCAAATGTACGCGCGCAACGTCGCCGCCTTTCTTCAGCACCTCGCGCCCGACGGCCGGCTGCGCCTCGACTTCTCCGACGAGATCATCCGCGAGACCTGCGTGACCCACGAGGGAAAGGTGCTGCATCCATGAGCGACGGCCTGGTCGTGCTGTTCGTGATCTTCGTGCTGGCGATGTTCGTGGGCTTCGAGGTGATCACCAAGGTGCCGCCCACGCTCCATACCCCGCTGATGTCGGGGTCCAACGCCATCTCGGGGATCACCGTGATCGGGGCGATCCTGGTGGCCGGCACGGGGGCGACTCGCCTGGCGACGATCCTCGGGATCGTGGCGGTGGCGTTCGCCATGATCAACGTGGTCGGGGGCTACCTCGTGACCGATCGCATGCTCCGGATGTTCCGGCGGGGGCCCGGCGGCGATCGCGCATGACCGCGGCGTGGATGCAGCTCGCCTACCTCCTGGCCGCGGTGCTGTTCATCTTCGGCCTGAAGCAGCTCTCGCATCCGGCCACGGCGCGGCGCGGCAACGCGGTCTCGGCGGTGGGCATGCTCATCGCCATCGCGACCACGCTGCTGAGCCGGGAAATCGTGAGCTACGGACACATCGCGCTGGGAGCGGCGCTGGGCAGCGCGGTCGGGTTATGGATGGCCCGCGCCGTCGCGATGACCGCCATGCCCCAGATGGTCGGCCTCCTGAACGGCTTCGGAGGGGCGGCCTCCCTGCTGGTGGCGGCGGCGGAATGGCACCGGCTGGTGCAGGCCGGCGCGCGCCTGCCCGTGGACATCGCGGTCACGATCTACGCCAGCACACTGATCGGGGCCGTCACCTTCGCCGGCAGCGTGGTGGCGGCGGGCAAGCTCCAGGAACTCATCCCCGGCCGCCCGGTGGTCTTCCGGGGCCAGCACCTGTTCAACCTGGTCCTGGCCCTGGGTCTCGCGGCCGCCGGCACCTACCTGACCGTGGGGCCCGACCATCCCGGAGTGTTCCTGGGGCTCAATGCCGGGGCCCTGCTTCTCGGCGTGCTGCTGGTCGTCCCCATCGGCGGGGCCGACATGCCGGTCGTGATCAGCCTGCTCAACTCGTACTCGGGTCTCGCCGCGGCCTCGACCGGTTTCGTGATCCGGAACCCCGGCCTCATCATCACCGGCGCCCTGGTGGGGGCCTCGGGGATCATCCTGACCCAGATCATGTGCAAGGCCATGAACCGGTCGCTGGCCAACGTGCTGTTCGGCGGCTTCGGCGCGGCGCCCGCCGCGACGGGCGGAGACGCCCGCGGGGCGGCACTCGCGGCGCGGGGCGTCCGCGAGATTACCGTCGAAGACGCGGCCCTGCTCCTGGCCTACGCGCGAAGCGTGATCGTGGTCCCGGGCTACGGGCTGGCGGTGGCGCAGGCCCAGCACGAGGTGCGGGAGCTGGCGGACCTCCTGGAGCGGCGCGGCGTCACCGTGAAATACGCCATCCATCCCGTGGCGGGTCGGATGCCCGGTCACATGAACGTCCTGCTGGCGGAGGCCAACGTGCCCTACGACAAGCTGTTCGACATGGACGCCATCAACCCCGAA
Organism: Gemmatimonadales bacterium; assembly: GCA_035575475.1. Classification (GTDB taxonomy): domain Bacteria; phylum Gemmatimonadota; class Gemmatimonadetes; order Gemmatimonadales; family GWC2-71-9; genus DATLXT01. Next base: position 5,204 of record DATLXT010000159.1, read on the forward strand.
TTCGAACGCACCGACGTGGCGCTGGTGATCGGGGCCAACGACGTGGTGAACCCCGCCGCCCGCAACACTCCCACCAGCCCGCTCTACGGGATGCCCATCCTCGACGTGGACAAGGCCGCCAACGTCATCGTGATGAAGCGCAGCATGAATCCGGGATTCGCCGGGGTCGAGAACGAACTGTTCTACGCGCCCAAGACCTCGATGCTGTTCGGGAACGCCAAGGATTCCCTCCGGAAGCTGATCGCCGAACTGAAAGCCATTTGACGCGGGACGGCCCGCGGGTAGGTTCGACCGGGTTCACTCCGCCCCGAACCAGGAGGATCGCCCAGCCCTGCCGCCGTCGCTCCCTCCCGGCGCCGTCGCTCTGTACGTAGTATTGCGCGCGATGCTCCCGTTGCTCGCCCTCCTGATCCAAGCGGCGGCCTGCGAGCCGTCGACTCTGTACTGCTTCGAGCTCGTGCCCGTGCCGGGGTTGCGCGTCGCCGGGGGCACGGTCGAACTGCGCCGGGTGCCGTCGCCCTTCGGCGTGGCCGTGACGCGCGACGGCCATCACCTGTACGACCTGGTCGTGACGCTCCGGGGGCTGCCAGAGCCGGGGGCCCTGGTGGCGAGCCCGCAGGCCACCTACGTGGCCTGGCTCACCACG
>DATLXT010000160.1:0-25277 GCA_035575475.1 Gemmatimonadales bacterium
GAGGCATGACCGCCTGGGCCAGCGGCGGGGGTAGCGGGGAGGTCTTGCGGGTGACGACCGATTGGGCCGAGGTGTCGGTCGAGGTCCGCGGCGAGGGCGTGCCGGTCCTCTTCATCCATGGATTCCCCTTCGACCGGACCATGTGGCGCCATCAGCTGGCCGCGCTCACCGGCTGGAAGCGCATCGCCTTCGACTTACCGGGCGTCGGGACCTCCACCGCGCCGGCCGACGGCTATTCGATGGCGCGCTACGCGGATACCGCCGTCCGGGTGCTGGACGCCCTGGGCGTGCGGCAGGCCGTGGTGTGCGGCCTGTCAATGGGGGGCTACGTGGTGTTGGAATTGATCCGGCGACACCCCGAGCGCCTCAAGGCCATCGTGCTCGCCGATACCCGGGCCGAGCCCGACTCCGCGGAGGCAAAGCGGCAGCGGGACGAGCTGGCGGCCCTGGCGGAGCGGGAGGGGGTGCGGGCCGTAGGGGAGCGGCTGTTGCCCCGCGTGCTCGCACGGGCCACGTTGGCCGAACGGCCCGAGCTCGTGGCCGAGGTGCGGGCCATGACGAGTCGCTGGGCCGTGCCGGGCATGGTGGGCGCCCTCGGGGCCATGCGCGACCGGAGCGACTCGACTCGGACGCTCGGGGCGATCGGCGTGCCCACGCTGGTCCTGGTCGGCGCCGAGGATCAGGTGACGCCGCCCGCGGGGGCCGAACGGATGGCGGCGGCGATTCGGGGGGCACGGTTCGTCACGGTTCCGGCAGCGGGGCATCTGGCGCCGCTGGAGCAGCCGCTCGCGGCGAGCCGCGCGCTCGTCGAGTTCCTGGAATCGCTGAGCTAGGCGCCCTTGCGCTGGGGCTTACCGGGCGGGTTGGCGCTCTGGAAGACGTCCCGGTTCTTCGCGATGTAATGCTTCCACTGCGGCGGCGTGTCTTCCTCGGGGAAGATGGCCGTCACCGGGCACTCCGGCTCGCACGCGCCGCAGTCAATGCATTCGTCGGGGTGGATGTAGAGCTGATCCTCGCCTTCGTAGATGCAGTCCACCGGACACACATCCACGCAGGACCGGTCTTTCACGTTGATGCAGGGTTCCGCGATGATGTACGGCATGGCGTTGGCGAACTCAAACCTAGACCGGCGCCCACTCGAGTCAAGGCCCGGCGGTCGGAACCGGCAGCGCGGTGAGCGCCGCCAGCGCGATCACGAGGACCGCGAATTCCACCAGGGCCCGCCGGTCGCCTCGAGCCGGAGCCCGCCCTAACCAGGCTTGGCCCACCGCCGCGATCAGGAGCAGGACCAGCAACCCCTCGGCGGTCAGGAACCACATCGAGGCGATGATCAGGGCGGCGATCCAGCGTTGGCGGCGCGACAGCGCGTGAAACCCCCGCGCGCCGTCGAGCTGCCAAACCGGAAGCAGGTTGAAGAGGTTGAGCCACGCGCTCACCCGTGCGATCGCGGCCCAGGCGGGCTGGTGAGTCGCGAGGTGCAGACCGGCGCAGGCGAGGGTCGCGCCCAACCCCCAGATCGGCCCCGCCAGGCCCACGCGCGCGTTCTCGCTCGGGTTGGCGGGGTACTGGCGCATCCGCACGAAGGCGCCCAGCCCGGGGACGAACATGGGAGCGTCGGCCTTGATCCCCAGGCGCCGCAACGCGGCCACGTGCCCCATCTCATGCACGTACATCGCTCCGATGAGCCCCGCGGCGAGCTTCCATCCCCAGAGCTTCCAGTACACGCCCAGCGAGAGCACCATGGAGAACAGGGTGCCGGCCTTGGTCAGGCCGCCCACCAGCAGCTTGCCCTTGGTGAGGAGGAACCCCAGGACGAACTTGAACTTCCATACCACGAGCCCGATGCCGCCCACCAGGCCCACGCCCCTGGCCCAGGCGGGGCGCCTGGAAGGATGCGACCGCTCCGGGGTGCGCGCCGCGATCTCGCCCGCCTGAACCTCGCGGCTCAACGCCTCGAGCCGCGCCGCCACCGCCTGGTGCTGGCGGGTAGCCGGGGGGATCAGCTCCAGGGCGCGCCGCCAGCTCGCCAGCGCCCCGCTCGGGTTCCCCGCTCGCACGAAGGCCTCGGCGTCCGCCGCCAGCCGCTTCAAATCGTCGGCGTATACCAGCCGACCACACCCGGGACAGGCGAGCACCGAGGAGGCGAGCTCGGTGCCGCACTGCGGGCAGCGGGCGCGGGCGGGCGCGAGTGCCGAATCGGACACCACTAGGCGGTGGCCACGCGATAGGGCCCGGTGACCACGAACGGCGAGCGCTCGGCCGTCTTCCAGGCGACCGCGAGCCCGATCAGAATGATGATGAGAGCGAGCACATTGTCGACGCCGGCCACGACCGGGGCGGCATACAGCACCGCGAGCGCCACCAGCACGCCCAGCACCGCCGGCCCCGCCCCCGGCCGGGCGGCTGCCGTCGTATCGGCGGCGGTCGGGACACCCGAGGCGGGGACGGCCGGGGCCGGCGTGCCCTCGCGCGCGGCCTGAACCACGAACGGCGCGTAACTCGCCACGATGACCGAGTAGGTGAGGAAGACGGCCAGCGCCTGGTAGACCCGGCCGCCGCGTCCACTCGAGCCCCGCTTCACCGCCGATCCCACCATGACCCCGACAATCAGGGAAACGAGGCTCAGTTCCATCCCGATGAAGGTGAGGATGGCGTAATAAAGCCCGAACCCCGCGCCGGCGGCGAGCGCGCCCAGCAGGGTGGCGCGCACTAGCCTTCCCACCGAGGTGCCAGCCTCGCGCTCAGCCTCGAGCGCCGCCTTGCAGGCGTCGCACGTGAGCCGGCCGTTCACCTCGTAGTAGCAGGCTCCGAGGGACTGACCACAACGGGCACAGTGCCCGGCACCGACCCCCTCGAGGTGCTCGGCGTGTTCGAATTGTATGGGGTCGGTTGGATCCACGGGCCCTCCCGGCTGGGACAGGCGCCTAGTATAATCTGAGGTTGAGATACCGATGGGTATCTAATCGAGGGTTTGAGGACCCTCATCGTCCCTCCGCTGGAACCTATAGATACTTAGTCGTATCTTAGATTCTTGTGGGTATCATCCGAGAGAGACGCAAGGCTGAGACCCGGGCCCTGCTGCTCGACGCCGCCTTGCGGGTGTGCGCCGAGCGGGGGCTCGACCTGACGAGTCTGGACGAGGTGGCCCGGGCCGCGGGCTTCACCAAGGGGGCGGTCTATCGCCAGTTCCCCTCCAAGGCCGCCTTCCTGCTGGCACTCTTCGAGCAGTACGCGGGCGCGGCTCGGGCCGGCCCGGGAGCTCGACAGGCAGCCTGGTTCATTCCGCTCACGCTCCAGTTTGCCGCGCACGCCGTGCGCGATCCGCTGCTGCGCCGCCGTTTCGCCCAGGTCCTGAGCGACGCGCCCGATGGGGGCTCCGCTGAGGGACAGCTTCTCAAGGCCCTGGCCCGCGTGCTGTCGCGGCCCCAGGCGCCGGAGGGCGGTAGATTCAGCGCGCCATGAAGGAGCTCGCCCACCTTTTCGAGAACAACCGGCGCTGGGCCCGGGACATGACGGCTCGCGATCCCGAGTTCTTCCGCCGGCTCGCCGGCATCCAGGCGCCGCGCTACGTGTGGATCGGGTGTTCGGACAGCCGGGTCCCGGCCAACACCATCGTGGGGCTCCTGCCGGGCGAGGTCTTTGTCCACCGCAACGTCGCGAACCTGGTCACGCCGGGGGACGCGAACTGTCTCTCGGTGCTCCAGTTCGCGGTCGAGACGTTGGGGGTGGAGCACATCATCGTTTGCGGCCATCACGGGTGCGGTGGTGTCCGCGCGGCGCTGAGCCGCACGCCGCTGGCGGATCCCATCGCCCGATGGCTCGAACCGCTCGTGGCCCTGGCCGGGCGGTATGCCGCCGAGCTCGGGGGGTTGGGGGACGAGGAAGCGCGGGTGGACCGGCTGTGCGAGCTCAACGTGCGGGCCCAGGTCGGCAACGTCTGCCGCACCGAGATCGTCCGGCGGGCCTGGGCGAGGGGCCGTTCCCTGGCGGTGCACGGGTGGTACTACGACTTGCGGGACGGCCTCCTGCGCGACCTCGGTCTTTGTGTCCGCCAGGAGGCCGACCTGCCCGCCGACCTTCCGTGAGCCGGCTGGTGGACCTCAGTCACGAGGTGGAGCACGGGATGGTGACCTACCCCGGGCTTCCGGCTCCCGTGGTTTCGGACTGGCTCTCGCGCGAGGCCTCGCGCGCCCGGTACGCGTCCGGCACCGAGTTCCACATCGGGAAGATCGAGCTGGTGGGGAACACCGGGACCTACCTCGACGCGCCGTTTCACCGCTTTGCCGAGGGGCGGGATCTTGCGGGTCTGCCGCTGACGGCGGTGGCCGATCTGGAGGGCGTGGTGGTGCGCGCGGCGGGCGGCGGCCGGGCGCTCGACGCCGGCCTGTTCCGCGGGCTCGACCTGGCCGGCCGGGCGGTGCTGGTGCACACCGGGTGGAGCAGCCATTGGCGCACCGAGCGCTACGGGCAGGGCCACCCGTTTCTCACCCGAGAGGCGGCCGAGCGCCTGGTCGAGGGCGGGGCGGCGCTGGTGGGGATCGACTCGCTGAACATCGACGACACCGGAGATGGCACGCGGCCGGCCCACACCCTGCTGCTCGGTGCCGGGGTCCCGATCGTGGAGCATCTTACCAACCTCGGCGCGCTTCCCGACAGCGGGTTTCGCTTCTTCGCGGTGCCCGTCCCCGTGAGGGGGCTGGGGAGCTTTCCGGTGCGGGCGTTTGGGCTGATCGCTGGGTGACCCGGCGCGCGGCGGGGGCCCGCGCAGCGCGCCCTCAGTCCGCTGCCACCCCCGCCTCCCGCCTTCCCACCAGCCGCTCGATCTCCCGGGTGAGGTGCATCGAGCAGAACTTGGGCCCGCACATGGCGCAAAACTCGGCCGACTTGAAGTACTCGTCGGGGAGGGCCTCGTCGTGGAGCTCCCGGGCGCGCTCGGGGTCGAGCGCCAGCCGGAACTGCTCGTTCCAGTCGAAGGCGAAGCGCGCCCGGCTCAAGGCGTCGTCGCGGTCGCGCGCGCCGGGACGGCGGCGCGCGATGTCGGCCGCGTGCGCCGCGATCTTGTAGGCGATCACGCCCTCGCGCACCTCCTCGGCGTTGGGCAGGCCGAGGTGCTCCTTCCGCGTCACGTAGCACAGCATGTCGGCGCCGTACCAGCCGATCATCGCCGCGCCGATCGCCGAGGTGATGTGGTCGTAGCCGGGGGCGACGTCGGTCACCAGGGGACCGAGGGTGTAGAACGGCGCCTCGTGGCAGATCTCCTTCTCGAGCCGCACGTTCAGCTCGATCTGGTGCATGGGAACGTGCCCCGGCCCCTCGATCATCACCTGCACGTCCCTGGCCCACGCCCGCTCGGTGAGCTCGCCCAGCACCAGGAGCTCGGCGAGCTGCGCCCGGTCGGTCGCGTCGGCGATCGAGCCGGGCCGCAGCCCGTCGCCCAGCGACAGCGTCACGTCGTACTCCCGCGCGATGTCCAGGATCCGGTCGAAGTGGGTGTAGAGCGGATTCTGTTCCCGATGGTACGCCATCCAGTAGGCCAGGAGCGACCCGCCGCGACTCACGATTCCCGTCACCCGGCCCAGCGCCAGCGGCACGTGCTCGCGCAGTACCCCGGCGTGCACGGTCATGTAATCCACACCCTGCCGCGCCTGGTGCTCGATCATGCCGAGGAGATCGTCGGCCGTGAGGCCCTCCACCTGTTTCACTTCCTCCACCGCCTGGTAGATCGGCACGGTGCCCACCGGGACGGTGGACGCGGCGATGATGGCCTCGCGCGTGGCGTCAATGCCCTTCCCGGTCGAGAGGTCCATCACGGTGTCGGCGCCGTAGCGGAGGGCGTTACGCAGCTTCTCCAGCTCGTGCTCGATGTTCGAGTCCACGGCGGAATTGCCGATGTTGGCGTTGATCTTCACCGCCGCCACCTTCCCGATCGCCATGGGGTCGAGCCGGCCCGCCAAATGGAGCCGGTTGGCCGGGATGATCAGGCGGCCGACGGCCACCTCATCACGGACCAGCTCCACCGGGAGACCCTCCCGCTCGGCAACCCGGCGCATTTCGGGGGTGATCGTGCCCTGGCGGGCGAACCACATCTGGGTAGGCATGCGCGACTCCCTTCGCCGGTACGAACCGGATCAGGTTCAAAGGGTGTGATCTCAGCCCGCCAGACCGGCGGGCACCCCTGTCCCCGACCAATGTACGCTGGACGACCCCCAGACGGTACCGCGTCCCCGGTTGCTCGTGGGTGGAAAGGGCGCGAATCTCCAGCCAACCGGCGGCCGTAGTGGGCCGCACCTCGCCACCGGAGGGCCCTTCATGAGATCCGCCGCTCGACTCCTGTCGTTCGCTCTCGTCACCTCGCCCCTGGCCGCCCAGCAGCCCTCGGCCGACGGTCCCCTCGCCACGGTGGAACGGCTCTTCGCGGCGATGCGACAGCGCGACACCGCGGCCATGCGGGCGCTGTTCGATTCCACCGCCCGCCTGATCAGCACCGGCGACCGGAACGGCCAGCCCGTCCTCCGGGTCATCCCCATCGACCGGTGGATCGAGAGCGTAGGCCGCGCCGCCCAGGAGCTCGACGAGCGGATCTGGGATCCCGTGGTCGAGGTGGACGGCAACCTGGCCACGGTCTGGGTGAAGTACGAGTTTCTGGCGGGCGGACGGTTCAGCCACTGCGGGGTGGACGCGTTTCAGCTCTTCCGCAGCTCAACCGGGTGGAAGATCGTCCACCTGGCGGACACCCAGCGGCGGGAGAACTGCTGGCACAAACCCTGACCAGCGCTTCGGCCGGCCTCCTAGACCTCCCGCGGCCGCGGCGCCCCGTAGCGCTCGGAGGGATCGTGCCGCTTCAGCCACTCGCTCCGGAACGCGAACGGATCGAGCCCGGTGGCCCGGTCCACCGCCAGGATCCCGTCCAGGTGGTCGATCTCGTGTTGCAAGAGCTCCGCCATGGGCCCTTTGAGGTCCAGGGTGTGGCTCTTCCCCCGGAGGTCCTGGTAGCTCAGGCGCGCGGTGTAGGCGCGGTTGACCCGCACGAGGAGGCCGGGGAACGAGAAGCAATCGTCCCACACCGTGAAGTCGTCCGGCCCCACGTCGGTGATCTCGGGGTTCACCATCACCCAGCGCTTCTGATCCAGTTCCACGAAGACGATCCGGACCGGCGCCCCGATCTGGGGCGCCGCCAGGGCGCGGCCCATCCGGTATTTCTTCTTGGCCACGCGCAGGGTATCGCGCAGGTCATCGGCCACGAGACGGGCGGCCGGGGACTTGGGGTCTTGAACCGGCTCGCACCGGACCCGAAGAATGGGGTCGCCGAGCTGGCGTATGCGGCGCACGGCCATGGGCCCGCCCAATTTGGGGGTTTGGGGCCCCACTGCAAGACGCCCGAGCGCGCCGACGCCCGGTCCCGCGCTGGCGCGGTATCTCCTTGCAACTTGGCGCGTTGGCGTCCCGCGACGTATGCTTCCGGGTCATGCCGCTCGCGGGCGTCGTGCTCGCCGCCGGCCGCTCGGCCCGCATGGGCTTCCCCAAGGCCCTGCTCGACTTCCGGGGGGAGCCCTTCGTGGTCCGCATTCTCGAGGCCTTCGAGGCGCTGGATCTCAAGCACCGCGTCGTGGTCCTCGGACCCGACGCCCCGCGAATTCGGGCCGTGCTGGCCGGTCACGACTGCGTGATCGTGGAGAACCGGGACGTGGACGCGGGACCCATCGCGTCGCTGCGACTGGCGCTGGCGGCGCTCCGCCCCGCCCGGCCGCGCGGCGCCCTGGTCTGGCCGGTGGACTTCCCCCACGTGCGGATCGCCACGGTGGAGCGTCTGGTCGAAGCCTTCGAACGTGGTGAGTCGCCCATCGTGGTGCCCGTGTTTGGGGGGCGCCGCGGCCACCCCTCGATCTGGCACCAGGCCCTGTTCCAGGAGCTCGAAACCAGCGACGCCGCCACCCGGGACGGCGCCCGGGCGGTCCTTCGGGCCCATGAAGCCGAGACTTCCCTGGTGACGGTGGACGACCCCGCCGTGGTGGACGACCTGAACACTCCGGAGGACTACGAGCGCCTGGTGAGAGAGATCAACCGGGACGCGTACTGAGGGGGCGCTGAGGGCTGAGTACGCGCGCGCACCGCGCGCTCCGGCAACGAGTTACGAGTTCATCCAAATGTCATTGAATTTAGTTTGACAATCCCGAGTGTGGCGCTTACCATTCCAGGCATGGAGCCGTTTCGCCTTCCGCAACTCGCACCCTACAAAGGACTTCGGGGCCAGATCCTGATCGAGCTCAAGCGGGCCCAGCCGCTCACGGCTAAGGACCTGGCGCGCAAGCTGGGAGTGTCTCCCAATGCGGTTCGGCATCACCTGAAGGAACTCGAGGCTGAAGCGCTCGTGGCTTACGGCCGGGAGCAGCGCGGCGTGGGGGCCCCCACTTTCGCCTACCGGCTGGCGCCGGCCGGCGAAGCGCTGTTTCCGCGCCGCTATGAGGAGACGCTGACCGAGCTGCTCGAGCGGATGGAGGAGAAGATCGGGCGCCAGGCCACAGTCGCGGTGTTCGAGGAGCGGTACGCCGATCTGACCCGGCGGCTCCAGGCGGAGCTCGACGGGGCCCGGCCCGCCCAGCGGCTCGAGGCGGTGGCCCGGTTGCTCAGCGATGCCGGATACATGGCCGAGTGGGACGCCCGGGAGGGGCGGTTCCGGCTGTTGGAGCACAACTGCGCGATTCGGGCGGTGGCGGAGCGGTTCCCCGAGGTGTGCGCCGCCGAGGCGCGATTCCTGGAGACGGTGTTGGGCGCCGAGGTCCGGCGCGAGAGCCACATCGCGAGCGGGTGCAACGCTTGCGAGTACGCGGTCACGTTCGCCGGGGCCGGGTGCGCGCCCGGGGTATCGGAGCAGGTATGACATCCATCGAAGCCCAGGTTCTTCAGCCCTACAAGTACGGATTCGAGACCGACATCGAGGCCGAGGTCGTCCCGCCCGGCCTGAACGAGGACATCATCCGGCTGATCTCCCGCAAGAAGGGCGAGCCGGAGTGGATGCTCGAGTGGCGGCTCAGGGCGTACCGCCACTGGCTCAAGATGTCGGAGCCCAGGTGGGCCAACGTGACCTACGGCCCCATCGATTACCAGGCGATCAGTTACTACGCCGCGCCCAAGAAGCGGCCGGGCTACACGAGCCTGGAGGAGGTGGATCCCAAGCTGCTCGAGACCTTCGAGAAGCTGGGCATCCCCCTGGAGGAGCAGAAGCGGCTGGCCGGGGTGGCGGTGGACGCCGTGTTCGACAGCGTCTCGGTGGCCACCACGTTCCAGGAGGAACTGGCCAAGCACGGGGTGATCTTCTGCCCCATCTCTGAAGCCATCCGCGAGCACCCCGACCTGGTGCGCCGGTATCTGGGGTCGGTGGTCCCGTACAACGACAACTTTTTCGCCGCGCTGAACTCGGCCGTGTTCACCGACGGGTCGTTCGTGTACGTCCCCAAGGGGGTGCGCTGCCCCCTGGAGCTGTCCACCTACTTCCGGATCAACGCCCGCTCCACCGGCCAGTTCGAGCGGACCCTCATCATCGCGGACGAAGGCAGTTACGTCAGCTACCTCGAGGGGTGCTCGGCGCCCATGCGCGACGAACACCAGCTGCACGCCGCGGTGGTGGAGCTGGTGGCCCTGGACCACGCCACCATCAAGTATTCGACCATCCAGAACTGGTACCCGGGCGACGAGGAGGGACGGGGCGGGATCTACAACTTCGTCACCAAGCGCGGCGCCTGCCGCGGCCGGAACTCCAAAATCTCCTGGACCCAGGTCGAGACCGGCTCGGCCATCACTTGGAAGTACCCGGGGTGCATCCTCCAGGGCGACGACTCGATCGGCGAGTTCTACTCGGTGGCCGTGACCAACAACCGGCAGCAGGCGGACACCGGGACCAAGATGATCCACCTGGGGAAGAACACCCGCTCCACCATCGTGTCCAAGGGGATCTCGGCCGGCCGGGGGCAGAACACCTACCGCGGGCTGGTGAAGATCATGAAGACGGCGGACGGCGCGCGGAACTACTCGCAGTGCGACTCGATGCTGATCGGCGACAAGTGCGGCGCCCACACCTTCCCCTACATCGACGTGCGCAACAGCACGGCGATCATGGAACACGAGGCCTCCACCTCGAAGATCGGGGAGGACCAGATCTTCTACCTCCGCCAGCGCGGGCTCTCGACCGAGGACGCGGTGTCGCTCATCGTCAACGGATTCTGCAAGGAAGTGTTCAAGGAGCTGCCCATGGAGTTCGCGGTCGAAGCGACCCGGCTGCTCGGGATTTCGCTGGAAGGGAGTGTGGGATGATGGCGGGCGGCCCGATGCTGGAAGTCAAGGACCTGCACGTCTCGATCAACGGCGCCGAAATCTTGCGCGGCGTGGACCTCGAGGTCCGGGCGGGGGAGGTGCACGCCATCATGGGCCCCAATGGCTCGGGAAAAAGCACCCTGGCCCAGACCCTGGCCGGGCATCCCGCCTTCGAGGTCACCGGCGGCACCGTGCGCTACGACGGCAAGGACCTGCTGGCCCTGAAGCCCGAGGAGCGAGCCCGGGAAGGAGTCTTCCTCGCCTTCCAGTACCCGGTCGAGATCCGGGGCATCACCAACTCCTACTTCCTGCGCTCGGCGGTGAACGCCATCCGCAAGCACCGCGGGGAACCCGAGCTGGACGCGCTCGATTTCCTCCAGGTGCTCGAAGCCAAGCTCAAGGCCATCGGCTGGGACGACAGCTTCCTGAACCGGCCGGTCAACGAAGGATTCTCGGGCGGCGAGAAGAAACGGAACGAGATCCTCCAGCTCGCCGTCATCGAACCGCGACTCGCGATCCTGGACGAGACCGACTCGGGCCTGGACATCGACGCCCTGAAAACGGTGGCGGCGGCGGTCAACAAACTGCGGGCGCCGGACCGCGCCTTCGTGATCGTCACGCACTACCAGCGGCTGCTGAACTACATCACCCCGGACTTCGTGCACGTCCTGAGCGAGGGTCGCATCGTTCGCTCCGGCGGGCCGGAACTGGCGCACGAGCTGGAGGCCAGGGGCTACGACTGGCTGCGTGATGCCGCGATGGTGTCTCGATAATGGCCGTAGTGAGCCTCCCCCAGCCGGCCGAGCCGTATCTCGCGGCGTACCGCGCCTTCGCCGCGAACGGCGCCAGCCGGGCTCCCGCCTGGTTGCGGGAGCTGCACGAGGCCGGCATCACCCGGTTCGGCGAGCTGGGGTTTCCCAGCACCAAGCAGGAGGAGTGGCGGTTCACCAGCGTCGCTCCCCTCGCCGAGACCCCGTTCGAGCTGGCCCGGCCCGCCCCCGCCGCGGTGCCCGAGCTTCGCGACATCGAGCCCTTTCTCCTCGGGGAGGCCGCCCCGCACCGCCTGGTCTTCGTCAACGGCCGGTTCAGTGAGCGGCTCTCCCGACTGGAAGGGTTCCCGGCGGGCGTGCGGGTGGCGAGTCTCGCGGCCGCCCTGGCGCACGAGCCGGAGCTGGTGCGGGCCCACCTGGGTCGCTACGCCGGCTACGCCGACCATCCGTTCCGGGCCCTGAACACCGCCTTCATCGCGGACGGGGCCCTGGTCTACGTGCCCCGCGGCCTCGCGCTGGAAGAGCCGGTGCAGGTGCTGTATCTCGCGGTGCCGGAGGCGGGCCCGTTCGTGGTCCACCCGCGGAACCTGGTCGTGGTCGAGCCCGGGGGCCGGGTCGCGGTCGTGGAAACCTACGCCTCGGCGGGCGAGGGGGTGTACTGGACCAACGCCGTCACCGAGATCGCGGTGGGGGACGGCGCGCGGGCCGACTGCTATCGGGTCCAGCGCGAGAGCGAGCGGGCCTATCATGTGGCCACCACTCACGCGCACCAGGGGCGGGACAGTACGGTGAACCTGCACGTGGTGGCGTTCGGCGGGGCCCTGGCCCGGCACGATCTGCGGCTGGTGCTCGATGGGGAGAACGGATTCGGCATCCTGAACGGGCTCTACTTGCTGCGCGGGCGTCAGCACGTGGATCATCACACCGTGATCGACCACGCCCGGCCGCACTGCGAGAGCCACGAGTACTTCAACGGGGTGCTGGACGGGGCGGCCCGCGGCGTCTTCAACGGGCGGATCATCGTGCGGCCCGGGGCCCAGCGCACCGACTCGAAGCAGACCAACCACAACCTCCTCCTGTCGGGAGAGGCGCACGCCGACAGCCAGCCCCAGCTCGAGATCTACGCCGACGACGTGAAGTGCACGCACGGCTCCACCACGGGGCCGCTGGACGAGCGCCAGCTCTTCTACGTGAAGAGCCGGGGCCTCGACCCGGCCGAGGCGCGCCGGCTGCTGACCTACGGGTTCGCCGCCGAGATCCTGGCGCGAATGGAGGTGGCCCCGCTGCGCCGGCAGCTGGACCGGATCGTGCGCGGGCGCGTCTGGGCGTGATGCCGGACCTGGCGGACCTGTACCAGCAGGTGATCATCGAGCACAACCGCAGCCCCCGGAACTACCGCGTCCTGCCCGACGCCAACCGCACCGCCGAGGGCGACAACCCGCTGTGCGGCGACCGGCTCACGCTGTACCTCAAGGTGAACGGGGACACCATCGAGGACGTGGGCTTCCAGGGCCGGGGGTGCGCCATCTCGCAGGCCTCGGCCTCGCTCATGACCGCCGCGGTTCAGGGCAAGCGCGTGGCCGAGGCCCAGGCGTTGTTCGACGCGGTGCACGCCATGCTCACGGGGAGCGGCACGCCGGACCCGGGGCGGCTGGGCAAGCTCGCGGCGCTGGCCGGGGTACGGCAGTTCCCGGCGCGGGTCAAATGCGCCAGCCTCTCCTGGCATACCCTGCGGGCCGCGCTCGAGGGGCGCGCGGCGCGAGTGACCACCGATGACCCGCGCACTTGACGTCGCCCGCATCCGGGCGGACTTCCCCCTGCTCCGCCGGCTGGAGAACGGCAAGCGGCTGGTGTACCTGGACAGCGCCGCCACCAGCCAGAAGCCCGAGTGCGTGATTCAGGCCATCGTGGACTACTACCGCGAGACCAACGCCAACGTGCATCGGGGCGCCTACACGCTGGCGGTCCGGGCCACCGAGGCCTACGAGGCGGCGCGGGCCGCCGTGGCCCGGTTCGTCAACGCCTGGAGCCCGGAGGGCGTGGTGTTCACCCGCGGCACCACCGAAGCCATCAACCTGGTGGCGGGATCCTACGGCCGGGCCAACGTGTCGCGGGGCGACACCGTGGTGGTGACCGCCATGGACCATCACTCCAACCTGGTGCCCTGGCAGATCCTCTGTCAGGAACGGGGTGCGACCCTGCGGATGGTCGAGATCACCGAGGATGGTCGCATCGACCTCTCGGACTTCGGGGCGGCGCTCGAGCGGGGGCCGAAGATCGTGGCCTTTCCTTACGTCTCGAACGCGCTGGGCACGGTGAATCCCGCGGCCCAGCTGGTGAAGCTGGCCCACGCCGCCGGGGCGGTGGCGGTGGTGGACGGCGCCCAATCGAGCCCGCACCTCGGCGTGGACCTGCAGGCCCTGGATTGCGACTTCTACGCGCTGTCGGGCCACAAGATGCTCGGCCCCATGGGCTCGGGGGCGCTGGTGGCCAAGCCCGAGCTGCTCGACGCCATGCCGCCCTACCACGGCGGCGGCGAGATGATCGCCCGGGTCTGGGACGACCACGCCACCTACAACAAGATCCCGCACAAGTTCGAGGCCGGCACGCCCAACGTCGAAGGGGCGGTGGGCCTGGCCGCCGCGATCGCCTACCTCGAGGGCATCGGGATGGACCGGATCGCCGAGCACGAGCGGGCGCTCGCCGCCCAGGCGCTGGACCGGCTGAGCCGGCTGGAGGGGATGGTGCTGTACGGGCCGCGCGATCACCGCGCCGGCATCGTGACGTTCAATTACCTCGACATCCACCCGCACGACCTCGCCACGGTGGTGGACCAGGAAGGGGTGTGCATCCGGGCCGGCCACCACTGCGCCCAGCCCCTGCTCCGCCGCCTGAACGCCGCCGCCACGGCACGCGCCTCGTTTTACCTCTACAACGATTCGGACGACATCGACGCCCTGGTGGGCGCCCTGGAGAAGGCCGCCGCGATCTTCGGGAACGTCACCGCCTGAGACACGTGCGCCGCGTGCGGTGAGCCGGTAGCTTACGGAGCCGTCGGTCCGCACGACGCACACCTTCCCGGAGGTCGTTCCGATGACGCTGCGGTTGCCAGTGGCCGTTCTCCTCGCGCTTCTCGTTGCCCCCTGCCCGCTTCCCGCCCAACGCGCCCTCACCGTCGAGCGCCTGTACGGGGAACCCAGCCTGAACGGGTCGGTGCCGGGCGGGATTCAATGGGCGCCCGACGGCCGATCGGTGACCTTCCTGCGGGACTCCTCGGGCGGGAACGTGCTGGACCTCTGGGCCTTTGACCTCGCCACCGGGCGGGCCGAGATTCTGGTGCGGGCCGCGGACCTGACGCGGGGCGCGGAACAGCAGTTTTCGGCGGAGGAGCTGGCGGCCCGGGAGCGGCTGCGGCTCACGGCGCTGGGGATCACCGCGTACCACCGGTCCGCGCCCGCCAACCGGATTCTGTTTCCCCTCTCGGGGGACCTCTACACCTACGACCTCGGGAGCCGCGAGGTGGTCCGGCTCACCCGCACCCCGGCGGCGGAGCTCGACCCCAAATGGAGCCCCGACGGGCGCTACGTGGCGTTCGTGCGGGAGGGCGAGGTCTACGTCCTGGAGATCGCCACCGGCCGGGAGACCCGTCTCACCACGGGGGCCACCGACAAGATCAAGCACGGGGTGAGCGAGTTCATCGCCCAGGAAGAGATGGACCGCCACACCGGGTACTGGTGGTCGCCCGATTCGCGGCGGATCGCCTTCCTGGAAACCGACAACACCCACGTGCCGGTGTTCCGCATTCCGGACTACGTGCCCTGGGACATGGCGATCGCGGAGCAGGAGTATCCCCGGGCCGGAGACCCCAACACCCTCGTGCGGGTCGGCGTCGTGGGGCTGGCGGGGGGGCCGCCGACCTGGATGCGGCTCGCCACCGGGCCGGACGTGTACCTGCCGCGGGTGGACTGGCTCCCCGGCGGGGACTCGCTCGCCATTCAGCGCCAGAATCGGAACCAGGACACCCTGGAGCTCCACTTCTTCGATGCCGGCACCGGGACCGGGCGCCTGGTCCTCACCGAGACGTCGGACACCTGGGTCAACCTGCACGACGACTTCCGGGCGTTCGAGCGGCAGGGGCGATTCCTGTGGACCTCGGAGCGCGACGGGTTCAACCAGATCTACCTCTACGACCGATCGGGCCGCCTGGTCCGCCAGGTCACGACAGCCCGATGGGACGTCGACGCCATCGTGGCGGTGGACCAGCGGCGGGGACTGGTGTATTTCACCGGCCGGGGCGAGGGGCCGCTGGAGTCGCACCTCTACGTGGTCGGACTGAACGGCCGGGGCCTGCGCCGGCTGACGGCGGCCCCGGGATGGCACGCGGCGCGGGTGGGCCCACGCTTCGACCACTTCGTGGACACCCACTCCGAGCACACCCGACCGGGTCGGGTGGCGGTGCACCGGCTGGACGGCCGGCGGGTGGGGTGGATCGCCGAAAACCCGGTGCCCGAGCTCGCGGAATACGGCTTCCGGCCCAAAGAGTTCGTGACCATCCCCGCCGCCGACTCGACGCCGCTCAACGCCCAGCTTATCCGGCCCCGCGACTTCGACCCGGCCCGGCGCTACCCGGTGCTGATCCACGTGTACGGCGGCCCGCAGTCTCAGCTCGTGACCAACAGCTGGGGCGGCACCAACTACCTCTGGCACCAGATGCTGGCCCAGAAGGGCGTGGTGGTGGTGACCGTGGACAACCGGGGCACGACCGGCCGGGGGCGCGACTTCCGCCGGGCCATGTTCCGGCGCCTGGGACAGGTCGAGATCGCCGACCAGGTAGCGGCCGCGCGCTGGCTGGCGCGGCAACCCTGGGTGGACTCGACGCGCATCGGGATCTGGGGGTGGAGCTACGGCGGGTACGCCACGCTGATGGCCTTGATCGAGAGCCGGGGGCTCATCAAGATGGGCATCGCGGTGGCGCCGGTGACCGACTGGCGGGCCTACGACACGCACTACACCGAGCATTTCATGCGGCTCCCCCGGGACAACGAGCGCAACTACGACCTCGGGTCGCCGCTGAAGCGGGCCGCCGAGCTGCGCGGCACTCTGCTGCTGGTGCACGGTGACGCGGACGACAACGTGCACTACCAGCAGACCGTCCAGCTGGTGAAGGCGCTCCAGGACGCCGGGAAACAATTCCGGTTCATGGTCTATCCGCAAAAACTGCACGGCATCACGGGCGCCCAGACCCGCAAAC
Source organism: Gemmatimonadales bacterium (assembly GCA_035575475.1). Classification (GTDB taxonomy): domain Bacteria; phylum Gemmatimonadota; class Gemmatimonadetes; order Gemmatimonadales; family GWC2-71-9; genus DATLXT01. Next base: position 16,330 of record DATLXT010000160.1, read on the forward strand.
AGCTCTACACCATGTTCACCGAGTTCGTCGAGGAGCAGCTGCTGCGGTGACCCCCGCCATCGAGCTGGACCGCGTCACCAAGCGCTTCGCGGGCCACGTGGCGGTGGACCGGCTGTCCCTCCGGGTGGCGCCGGGCCTGATCTACGGGCTCCTGGGCCCGAACGGCGCCGGCAAGACCACCGCTATTCGCGTCATCCTGAACGTCTATGCCCCGGACGAGGGCAGCGTCCGGCTGTTCGGCGCACCGGGAACGGGGCACGACCACTCGGCCCGCATCGGGTTTCTCCCCGAGGAGCGGGGGCTCTATCCGCGAATGCGGGTGCTCGACGTCCTGGTCTTTCTGGCCGAGACCAAGGGCGTGGACCGGCGGGTGGCGCACCGCCGGGCCGCCGAGTGGCTGGAGCGGCTGGGGCTCGGCGATTGGCGGGCGCGCAAGGTCGCCGACCTGTCGAAGGGGATGCAGCAAAAGGTGCAGTTCATCTCCACGGTGCTCCATGACCCCGATCTGGTCCTCCTGGACGAGCCGTTTTCCGGGCTCGACCCCGTGAACGCGGAGGTGTTGCGACAGACGGTGGTGGACCTGAAGCGGCACGGCAAGACGGTGCTGTTTTCGACCCACGTCATGGAGCACGCCGAGAAGCTCTGTGACGAGCTGTGCATCATCGCCCGGGGACGGAAACTGGTGGACGGGCCGCTGGCGGAGATCCAGCGGAGCCGGGGCGGGCGTCACGTGGTCGTGGCGTTCGACGGCGCGGCCGGCAGCGCGGCCGGGGTCTTCGCCGACCGCCGCCTGGTCAAGCGGGTGGAAGACTTCGGCCAGTACGCCGAGCTGGAGCTCGAGGCCGGAGCCGACCCGCAGGAGGTCTTGCGGGTGCTGGTGGCATCCGGGGCCCGGCTGGCGCGCTTCGAGATCGCGGCGCCCTCGCTCCACAAGATCTTCGTGGACCTGGTCGGCTCCGAAGCCCGGCGGGTCGAGGCCCGGGCGGAGAGGGACGGGGGCGACGATGCGTAAGGTGTGGGCCGTGATTCGCCGGGAGTTCGTGGAGCGGGTGCGGACCAGGGGCTTCTGGATCGCCACCCTCCTGGGCCCGGTCTTCTTCGCGGCCGTCATCCTGCTCCCCGCCCTGCTCACCCGCGCCGGGGGGCCCAAGCGGATCGCGGTGGTGGACGGCACCTCCACGGGCCTGGGCCTCCAGGTGGCGCAAGCCCTGGACGCGACGCGGGCGTTCGACGCGGTCCGCACGCCCGGCGGCTCCGGGGTGATTGACTCGCTCACCGCCGAGGTGGGTGCCAAACGGCTCGACGGTTTTCTGCTCCTCGACGACGCCGTGACGGAGACCGGAGCCGCCGAGTACCGGGCGTCGAACGTCTCGGCGCTGGAGGCCCTGAGCGAGCTGCGGGCGGTTCTCCGCCAGACCGTCACGGCGGCCCGGCTCGAGCGGGAGGGGGTGAATCCGGCGGTGGTGGCCCGGGCGCAAATCCGCATCGACCTCGACACCAAGAAGATCTCGGGCACGCGGACCACGGGCGAAACCGCCGGCCAGTCCTTCGCCCTCGCCTACTTCATGGCCATGCTGCTGTACATGGCCATCGTGCTCTATGGCGTCAGCGTCATGAACTCGGTGCTGGAAGAAAAAACGAACCGCGTGATCGAAGTCCTGGTCTCCTCGCTCCGGCCGATCCAGCTGATGGTCGGGAAGCTCGCCGGCGTGGGCGCGGTCTCGCTCTGCCAGTTCCTCATCTGGGGACTGTCGGTGAAGCTCCTGATGTCCGAACGGGGCGCCCTCATGCAGCGGCTGGGAGAGGGCGAGGCGCTGAGCCTGTTCCAGCTTCCCGCCGTCCCCACCAGCACGGTGGTTCTGTTCCTTCTGTACTTCCTGGGCGGGTTCGCGCTCTACTCGGCCATGTACGCGGCGGTAGGCGCGATGTCCAGCACCACCCAGGAAGCCCAGCAGGCGGCCCAGCCCATCACCATCATGCTGGTGGTCGGACTGATCAGCATGTTCGGGATGCTCAACGACCCGGGCTCGACTTACGCGGTGGTGCTCTCGCTCATCCCCTTCACCGCCCCGATCGCCGTGCCGGTGCGCTGGGCCGCGGGTACCCTGCCGCCGGCCGAGGTCGCCGCCTCCCTCGCCCTCCTGGCTCTGGGCATCGCCGGGATCGTGTGGGCGGCGGCGAGAATCTACCGGGTGGGAATCCTGATGACGGGCAAGCGCCCGAGCCTCAGGGAAGTAGTGAGGTGGGTTAGCGTGGGATAGGAACGGCGAGAACGCCCGATGCCGAAATGCACAATGGCGAACCGGGGTGCGTAAACGGGATGCTCGCCGCAAGGGAACGGCTACGCAGGGGCCGAGCGTTACGGGCAGTTTGAGGCCATGCCTGTGCACCATACCCTCAAGGCGTGGCAGCATGCTCAGCGGCTTGCGGTCGAGTGCGCCAGATCCGCCGGCCACTTTCCAGAGTACGAACAGACCGCCCTGGCCGATCAGCTGCGACGGGCCGGCTACAGCATTCCGCTGAACATCGCCGAGGGAACCAGCCGCCGGGGGAGCCGCGATTACCGGAAGTTCCTGGACACGGCATGGGCTTCGCTCGCCGAGGTCCAAACGGCCCTGGCCATCGCTCGGGACCTGGGCTATTTGGAGCCTGCCGAATACGGGCGCCTCGAAGCCCTGGCCACCGAGACCAGCAAGACGCTGTTCGGGTTGCTCCGCAAGGTGGGCCAGGCAGCCGAGGCGTTTCCCAGATCCCGCTGACCGTTCCCCACTGGGCGTCTGTCCGTCTAGCTTTTGCCTATCCTGTCCCTCTAGTTTGCTGCATGCCCGTTGACTACGACGTGATCGTCGTGGGCGCCGGCCACGCCGGCTGCGAAGCGGCGGTCATGGCCGCCCGCCTGGGTGCCCGCACCCTGCTCATCACCTCGTCCCTCGACACCATCGGCCAAATGTCCTGCAACCCGGCCATCGGCGGGATCGCCAAGGGGACCGTGGTGCGCGAGGTGGACGCCCTGGGCGGCATCATGGGGCGGGCGGCGGACCGCGCCACCATCCACTTCCGCATGCTCAACCGATCGAAGGGCCCGGCCGTCTGGGCGCCGCGCGCCCAGTGCGACCGGACCCTCTACCGGCGCGCCGTGCGGCATCTGCTCGAGCAGTTCGACGGCCTCGAACTCACCCAGGGGATGGTGTCGCGCCTGGTATTCGACGGGCCCCGGGCCGGCGGCGTGGAAACAAGCGATGGGCGCCGGTTCAGCGCCCGGGCCGTGATCCTCACCGCCGGCACCTTCCTGCGGGGGCGCATCCACCTCGGCACCCAGACCCAGATTCCGGCGGGCCGAGCGGGAGATCCCCCGGCAGTGGAGATAGCACAACACATTGAGGCACAAGGACTTACAGTTTCGCGCTTCAAAACCGGGACGCCGCCCCGCGTCGACGGGCGCACCGTGAACTGGGCCCGGCTGGAGCGGCAGGACGGCGAGGGGACGGGGTTCCGATTCTCGGTCTACGCGCGGGGGGATCTCCCGCGCCAGGTGCCCTGCTGGATCACCTGGGCTGGGGAGGAGGTGAAGGACATCATCCGCCGCCACCTCACCGAGTCGGCACTCTATGGCGGGGCGATCAGCGGACGGGGCCCGCGCTACTGCCCCTCGATCGAGGACAAGGTCGTGAAGTTCCCCGAGGCCCGGCGCCACCAGGTCTTCCTCGAGCCCGAGGGTCTGGACACGACGGAGCTCTACGTCAACGGGCTCTCCACTTCCCTGCCGGTCGCGGTGCAGCTCGAGTTCCTGCGGGCGGTGCCCGGCCTGGAGCACGCCCGGATGACCCGGCCGGGGTACGCCATCGAGTACGACTATTATCCGCCCACCCAGCTCACGCCCTGGCTCGAGACCAAGGCCATCGAGCATCTCTTCTTCGCGGGGCAGATCAACGGCACGACCGGATACGAGGAAGCCGCGGGTCAGGGGGTGGCGGCGGGCATCAATGCGGTGCGCAGGATCCGGGGTCAGGAGCCGGTGGTGCTGGGGCGGGACGACGCCTACATCGGCGTGCTGGTGGACGATCTGGTGACGCGCGGTGTGGACGAGCCCTATCGCCTGTTCACCTCGCGTTCGGAGTTCCGGCTGCTGCTGCGCCAGGACAACGCCCTGCGGCGACTCTTTCCCCTAGCGGACCGGCTGGGCCTTTTGACGCCGGAGGAGTTAGGCACGGCGGAGCGGCGACTCCGGGAGGAGGACGAGGTGCTGGCGCTGGCGCGCCGGGCCACGATCACGCCGGCCGCCGCGGAGCCGATGCTCGCCGGGGGCCCCGCCCTGGCGCAGCCCGAGAAGGTGGCCGCGGTGGTCAAGCGGCCGGGCGTGTCGTTGCGGGGGTTGCTCGAGGCGGCGGGCGTCTGCGACGGGTCGTGGGACGACGACGCCTGGGCGGCGGCGGAGATCGAACTCAAGTACGAGGGGTATCTCGCGCGCGAGCGCGAGGCCGCCGAGCGACTGGCCGAGTTGGCGTCGTTCACCCTGCCCCAGGACCTTCCCTACCTCGAACTCCAGAGTCTTTCGACCGAGGCGCGGCAGAAGTTGGACCGGGTGCGGCCGACATCACTGGCGCAAGCGGCGCGGGTGCCCGGCGTGTCTCCCAGCGACCTGCACAATCTGGTGGTCGAGACCACCCGATGGCGCCGGCGGGTGGCCTAGGCGAGCTGTGTTTCACGTGAAACGTCGCAGTTTCACGTGAAAGATCGGCTTGGTTTCACGTGAAACCAATGCTATATTCGGGAGCCACGGGGCGGGCTTGTTATCATAACTCATTGACATAAAAAGACTTACGTCGCTCATGTCTCGGGTGATCGCGATCGCGAACCAGAAGGGTGGTGTCGGCAAGACCACGACGGCGGTCAACCTCGCCGCCTCGCTGGCGGTGGCCGAGCGCCGGACCCTGCTGGTGGACGCCGATCCCCAGGGGAACGCGACCAGCGGCGTGGGAATCGAGCGCGACCGCATCCGCCACTCGGTCTATGATGCGTTGCTGGACGGGCGGCCCTTGGGCGAGGCGCGCTTCCGCCATGTCCACTTCCCCTACCTCGATGTGGTGCCCGCCACGCAAGACCTGGTCGGGGCCGAGGTCGAGCTGGTCAACCGGCCCGCGCGGGAGCACGCCCTGCGCCGGGCTCTGCGCGATCTGCGCGACGAGTACCAGTACGTTATCGTGGACTGCCCGCCCTCCCTGGGCCTGATCACGCTCAACGTCTTGGCCGCCGCCGACGGGGTGCTCATCCCCATCCAGTGCGAGTACTACGCCCTGGAGGGGCTGTCCCAGCTCTTGAACACCGTCAAGCAGGTGCAGCGGAACTTCAACCCCGCCCTCGGCATTGACGGGGTCCTGCTCACCATGTACGACGCGCGGCTGAACCTCTCCAAGCAGGTGGCCGAGGAAGCCAAGGAGTACTTCGGACCGCGCATGTTCGCGGTGACCATCCCCCGCAACGTGCGGCTGGCGGAGGCCCCCAGCTTCGGCAAGCCGATCCTCCTGTACGACGTTCAGTCGGTGGGGGCGCAGAGCTATCTGGCGGTGGCGCAGGAGCTGATCCAGCGCGTGGAACGGATCGAGGCGGCGCAGGCCGCCGAGTCCCTGCCGGAGGTGCCCGCATGAGCGAAACCCTCGCCGGACGCCGGCGCCTGGGCCGCGGCCTCGAGGCCCTCCTGGGCCCGAGCCGCGAAGAGGCGGAGCGCGAAGGCAGCCTGGTCGAATTGCCGCTCTCGGCCATCCGGCCCAATCCCTTCCAGCCCCGGCAGGATGTGGACCCCGCGTCCCTGGACGAGCTGAAGGCGTCCATCAAACAGGCCGGGCTGCTCCAACCGGTGGTGGTCCGGCCCCTGCCCGAGAACGGCGGCTACGAACTGATCGCCGGCGAGCGGCGGCTCAAAGCCTGCCAGGCCCTGGGGTGGGAGAAGATCCCGGCGGTCAAGCGGGACGTGGACGACCGTACCGTCCTCACCCTCGCGCTGATCGAGAATCTCCAGCGCGACGACCTGTCCCCGGTGGACGAGGCTCGCGGGTACGAACGGCTGATCGCGGAATTCAGCCTGACCCAACAGGAGGTCGCCGACGCGGTCGGCCGCGACCGCTCGACCGTGGCCAACGCGCTCCGTCTCCTCAAGCTGCCGGCTCCCGTGCTCGAGATGCTCCACGAAGGCCTGCTCACGGTGGGCCATGCCCGCGCCCTGCTCGCCCTCGACGATCCCCGGACCGTGACCAATCTGGCGCGCGAGGCCGTGGCCCAGGCTCTGTCGGTGCGGGAGGTGGAGGATCGGGTGCGGGGCGGGCGGGCCCCGGAGCGGCGCCCCCGGTTGAAGCGCGGCCTGGCCCCGGCGCCCGAGGTGCGCCGGGTGGAAGACGCCCTGCGGCGCCGCCTGGGCACCGACGTCCGGGTGACCCTGCGGGCCAAGGGGCGGGGTCAGGTCCACATCGCCTTCTACTCGAACGACGACCTCGCCCGCTTGATGGAGCTCATCCTCGGCGCGCCGTTCGACGGATGAGGCACCGCGGGGTCACGATCGTCGTGCACGTGGACGGCGATCTCAACACCCGTCGCTACCGGCTGCCGCTGTGGGCGTTCGAGGCGGGGAAGTGGGCCGCGCTCATCGTCCTGCTCCTGGTGCTGGGGTTCTTCGCCTTCGCCGGTCCCATCATGAAGAGCGCCGCCAGCGTGCCCGGCCTGCGGCGCGAAGTGGCGCGGCTCGAGGCCGACAACGCCCGGGTGCAGCAGCTCGCCGCCGCCCTGAACCGCGCCGAGGAGAACTACCAATCGCTGCGGACCCTCCTGGGCGGCCGGGTTCCCGCGACCGAAGAAGCCGAGCGGGGTCCGCGGCCCCTGCGGGCCGTCCCGGTGCGCGCCGTCGGACCGGGAGCGCCGCCCCGCTACGAGCCGGGACCGTCCATTCCCCGGCACTGGCCGCTGGACGTGGCCGGGCACGTGACCCGAGGTCAGGTGGGCCCCGGGGCGCCGGGAGAGCAGCACGAGGGGATCGACATCGCCGTGGCCGAAGGGACCCCGGTACGCGCCGCGGGGGGCGGGACGGTGCGCGAAGCTGGCGCGGATCGCGACTACGGGCTGTTCGTGCTCTTGCGGCATCCCGAGGGGTATGAGACGATGTACGGGCACGCCTCGCGGCTCCTGGTGCGCGAGGGGGACGTGGTCCCGGCCGGCCAGGTGATCGCGCTTTCGGGAAGCTCGGGGCGCTCCACCGCGCCGCACTTGCACTTCGAGATCCGCCGCGGCGGGCGGTCGCTCGACCCGCGCACGCTCGTCAAGGAGGGGAGCTGAGATGGCGATCTTTGCCGACAAGGGAACGGGGACGCCCGAGGGCGTCTCGGGGTTGTCCATCATCGGCTCGGGCATGAAGGTGACGGGCGATCTCGTCGCCGAGGGCGTGATCAAGATCGAAGGCACGGTCACCGGCACGGTGCGCGCCGGCCGCCAGGTCCTGGTGGCCAAGGGCGGCGTGGTCGAGGGCGACGTCTTCACCCGCGAAGCCATCATCGGCGGCGAGGTCCGCGGCGGCATCCAGGCCGAGGAGCGGGTCGAGATCCAGGCCACCAGCGTGGTCCACGGCGACATCGCCACCCGCCGCCTCTTCGTCCAGGAGGGCGGGGAAATCAACGGCGTCCTTCGCATGGGGGAGGACGCCACCCTCGAACGCGAGGCCGAACGGCGCCGCTCGGGGGGAACCCCCAAGCTGGCCGGGTCGTACTGAGCCCGTGAGATATCCACACGCCTTGTTACGGGGTGTGTGGATTTTTGTATCTCCATACCCCACAACGCCTTGGGATGATGAGCCCGGGGGATCTCCACACCCGCCGTTTCCTCGATGTCTCCATGATGTCCCTTAACTGATTCGATACTGCATGACGCTCGAGCTGGCCCGGCTGGTTGCCTATCTCGACGACTACCTGCGCACCGGCGCAATTCGGGACGCGCCCGGGGCGCTGAACGGCCTTCAGGTAGCCAACACGGGAACGGTGAGCCGCCTGGCCGCGGCGGTGGATTTCTGCGAGGCCACCGTGAACCTCGCCGCCCGTGCCGGGGCTGACCTGCTCGTGGTCCACCATGGTCTCTTCTGGGGCGAGGTGCGGCCACTCACCGGGCCCCACTACCGCCGGGTCGCGGCCCTGCTGCGTCACGACATCGCGCTCTACGCCGCCCACCTGCCGCTCGACTGTCACCCCGAGGTCGGGAACAATCCGCTCCTGGCGCGGCAACTGGGACTCGCACCCGCCGGGGAGTTCGGCGAGTACGAGGGGCAGAGCATCGGGGTGTGGTGCGAAACGGACCTCGATCGTGAAGCGCTCACGCGCCGCCTGTCGGACGTGCTGGGGACGCCGCCGCGTCTCCTGGCATTCGGCCCGGAGCGAGTTCGCCGGGTGGGCATCGTGAGCGGCGCCGGCGGGGGACTGATTCCCCAGGCGGCCCACGCCGGGCTCGACACGTTCGTGACCGGCGAGGGCGCGCACCACAGCTACTTCGACGCCGAAGAGCTGGGCCTGAACGTGTACTTCGGCGGCCACTACCGCACCGAGACGTTCGGGGTCCGGGCGCTGGCCGAGCGCCTCGAGGCTCAGTTCGGCCTGCCGTGGGTGTTCCTGGATCACCCGACGGGACTGTAGCGGCGGGCGAGCCCGGGGCCACCGGCTCGGGGTCAGCCGGTCCCTGGCGGGTTCTGGCGCTGCTGTCCCTGGCCGAACTGTGCGCCATGGCGCCGTGGTTCAGCGCCTCCGCGGTCGCGCCCACCCTGGTCCGGGTGTGGGAGCTCACCCCGGCGGGCGCCGCCTGGCTCACCATCTCGGTGCAGCTGGGCTTCGTGGCGGGCGCCCTGATCAGCGCGGTCCTCACCCTCGCCGACATCTGGTCCGCTCGACGTCTCGTGGCGGGGTCCGCGCTGCTCGCCGGGCTCG
>DATLXT010000161.1:0-2807 GCA_035575475.1 Gemmatimonadales bacterium
GCGGGTCAGCGCGCTCGAGGACACCCTCGGCCTGGTGCGGGGACGGCATACCCGACTGGTGCAGATCCCCGTCACCACGGGGGGGCGCCGGGGGTACGTCACCATCATCGCCGACACCGTCACGCACCGCTGGCTGGTGCGCTGCGAGAACCTCGCGCCCAACGACCCCGACCAGGCCTATCAGCTCTGGTTCGTGACCGAGACCGGCGTGCTCGCCGCCAAGCTCATGCCCATGGACACGGACGAGCCCATGATCATGGTGCTGGATCTGCCCAGTCCGGGGGTGGTCCGGGTGCGGGGCGCCGCGATGAGCATCGAACCCCGCGCGGGCTCGACCGAGCCGACCGGTCCGGTGGTGTTCCGGCAGCTGCTCTGAGGGGCGGGAGGGGGGCGGGGGACTACCCCCGGTCGCCGGCGGCCAGGTCGTGCACCGTTTCGAGCGCCACCACTTTGAGGCGGCGCCGACCCGCGGGGAGGTCGATCTCCACCTTCTCGCCGCGCCTCCGGCCCACCAGGGCCTTGCCGAGCGGCGAGCCCATGGACACCGGCAGTTCGTCGCCGTCTTCGCCGCCCTCGATGAACTCGCCGAGGGTCAGCGCGTAGATCTCCCGCTTTCTGGTGTCGAGGTCCTCCACGGTGACCCGGGAGCCGAATCCCACCCGGTCGCGGGGGATGTCCCGCTCGGACACGTTGGAGAGCTTGGAGAGCCGCAGCCGCAAGTGGGAGAGCCGAGCGGAGGCGAAGTGCTGCCGCTCCAGCGCCGCCTTGTATTCCGAGTTCTCCCGCAGGTCCCCGTGCGCCCGGGCCCGCTCGATCTCCTTGGGGAGGACGAAGTTGATCTCGTGGTTCAGGCGCTCGACCTCGGCCTGGAGCCGGCGCTTGAGTTCTTCCAGCATACGCTGAAAGATGGTCGCGCCGCGCCGCGGCGCCAAGGCGCCACCGCGCCGGACCCGTGGCACGTGGCATCGGGACGGGGTGCGACTATCTTAGGCGCATGCCGCTCCCCATCCGCACCTATCACCAGCTGACGGAACCCGACCGCTCGGGGCTGGAGGAGCAGATCACCGAACAGCGCCGGCGGGTGGCGGCGCGGCTGGGGAGGGTGCGTCGCCTGGTGGCGGTGATGAGCGGCAAAGGCGGCGTCGGCAAGAGTTACGTCACCGCGCATCTGGCGCGGGCGCTGGCGCGCGCCGCAGGGGCGGTGGCGGTCCTGGATGCGGACTTCAACGGGCCCACCATTCCCGGTCTGCTTCGCGTCTCCGGCGCCCGTTGCGCGGTGCGCGACGACGGCGTCGAGCCCGTCATGAGTCCGGAGGGCGTACGGTGCATGTCCATGGGCCTCCTGGTCGAAGACGGCCAGCCGCTGGCCTTCCGGGGCCCGCCCGCCGAGAGCTTCGTGTGGCGCGGGGCGATGGAAGCGGCGGCCCTGCGGGAGCTCCTGGGCGACGTGCACTGGGGCGACCTGGCGCTCCTGCTGGTGGACCTGCCGCCCGGTCTCCAGCGCTACGCGGAACTGGCGGACCTCCTACCCGCGCCCCCGGCGGTGCTCACGGTCACCATTCCCACCGACGAGTCGCGCGACGCCGTGCGTCGAGCGCTCCGCGCCGCCGCCGACCGGGGCTCCTCGCTGCTCGGCGTGGTCGAGAACATGGTGGGCGCCGGGTTCCCCGGCGATGCGGGCGCGAGCCTGGCGCGGGAGTTCGCCATCCCCCTGCTCGCCCGGGTGCCGTGGCATCCGGCGCCGGAAGTCTGGGACGCCCTCGCGGCGCGGGTCCTGCGGACCGCGCACCCCGCGCCATGAAGTTCCTCTGCATCGAGTGCGATCGCCAGATGGCCTTCGAGGAGCGCCGCCTTCCCGGCGACGGGACCCTGGCGGCCGCCTTCCGCTGCCCCGCGTGCGGCCGGGCGGTGGCCCTGCTCACCAATCCGATGGAGACGCAGCTGGTGGCCTCGCTGGGGGTGAAGATCGGGGGGAGCCCGGTCGGTCCCCAGCCCCTCGAGACCATCCGCTCCATGGTGACCACGGGAAAGCCGGAGGTTTTCTCCGACGACGCGGAGCCGCGACCCGGGACCGCCTCCGGGGTGTCCTGGTCCCCCGAAGCGGCGGAGCGGCTGAGCCGCGTGCCCGGCTTCGTGCGCGGCATGGTCAAGAGGATCTACGGCGACTACGCTCGAGAGCACGGCATCGCCGAGATCACGCCCGCGGTCATGGATCGGGCCCGTGAGGAGCTGGGGCTGGAGGGGCTGTAGTGGCGTTCGAGGAACGCACGGTCCACGGCCTCAAGATCCGGATCGACCGGGAGCTCTGCGTCGGCTTCGCCGACTGCGTGGGCGAAGCGCCGGAGGCCTTCAAGCTCGACGCGGAGGGCGTGGTGACGTTCGTGGCGCCGGAGCTGGTGGAGCCCGAGCGCCTGGTGCGCGCCAGCGACCTCTGCCCGGTGGACGCGATCACGGTGTGGGACGAACGGGGAAACCAGCTCGCGCCGTCCCCAGGCTGAGGCCCGCCCGTCAGGGTGGGGATCGCGCGCCGCGCTTGACATCCCCCGGCCGAGGGGTCACGTTAGCGAGGCATCGCGAGCACCCCGATTCGAGGATGAGCCGGCGGGCGGGTGCCCGCCGTGACTAGTCGGGCATACACCACACGCTCTGCGTCGAGATAAGACCGGACCCCTCGAGCTGCCCGGGGCCCGGCGGGGAGTGAGTGCATGCCCGGCGCGTCCCTGGGGAGGTGCCGGTGTACCGCGAGATCTTCGTCCCCGTCGACAATTCCCCGCACGCCGACTGGGCGGCCGAGCGGGCGATCGAGC
>DATLXT010000162.1:0-3140 GCA_035575475.1 Gemmatimonadales bacterium
TGGTATCCTCCGCTGCACCACAAGATATAGGTGTCGAGGACGCCTGCCGAGGCGCCGGGGCCCCACCTGGCCGGGCGGGCGCCGGAAAGGAGATTCCCGCATGCTGCCCGAGACCCGGCCCCCGAAGGTCGGCAACTGGACGGCCCCCGCCCTGCGTGTGCTCAGGGAGCGGTACCTCACACGCAAGGACGGCGTGGTGGTGGAGACCCCCGAGGAGATGTGCTGGCGGGTCGCCCTGTCCATCGCCGCCGGCGAGGCCCGGTACGGGCGCAGCCCGGCCGCCGTCCGGGAGATCGCCGAGGCCTTCTACGACATGATGGTGGAGGGCTACTTCCTGCCCAACTCGCCCACCCTCATGAACGCCGGTAAGGGCAACGGGCTCCAGTACTCGGCCTGCTACGTGCTGCCGGTCGGGGACTCCATGGAGGAGATCTTCGACTCGGTCAAGGCCGCGGCCATCATCCACAAGAGCGGCGGCGGGACGGGGTTCGCGTTCTCCCGCCTGCGGCCCAAGGACGATCTGGTCGCCTCCACCGGCGGCCGCGCCTCGGGCCCGGTGTCGTTCCTGCGCGTGTTCAACTCCGCCACCGAGGCGGTGAAGCAGGGCGGGACCCGGCGCGGGGCCAACATGGGGATCCTGCGGGTGGATCACCCCGACATCCTCGAGTTCATCGAATGCAAGCTCGACGGCGGCATCACCAACTTCAACATCTCGGTGGCGGCCACCAACGCCTTCATGGAGGCGCTGGAGAAGGGCGAGGACTACGACCTGATCAACCCCCACACCGGGCGGGTCGTGCAGCGCCTGTCGGCGCGCGAGGTGTTCAGCCGGATCGTGACCGCGGCCTGGCGCACCGGGGACCCGGGCATGGTCTTCATCGACCGCATCAACGCCAGCCCGGCCAACCCCACGCCGGAGATCGGCCAGATCGAGGCCACCAACCCGTGCGTGACGGGCGACACGCCGGTCGCGACGCCGGACGGCTGGCGCCGGGCGGAGGAGGTCCGTCCGGGGGACGTCATCGTGACCGTGAAAGGCCCGCGGCCCGTGCAGCGGGTGGAGGTGTACCGCGACACCCCGGTCTTCCGGGTGGACTTCGCCGACGGGGGAAGCGTGCGGGTGACGGCGGGCCACCAGTTCTACGTCCGCCGGCGCGACGAGTTCCGGCCGGTGCGGCTCGACCGCTGCCGGGTCGGCGATGAAGTCCAAACGCTCCACGCCGGCGTTCCCGGGGCGGCCAAGATCCTCCGCGTCGAACCGGCCGGCGTGAGCACGACCTACGATCTCTACGAGCCGGAGACCGACACGTGGATCACGGCCGGCTACGTGTCGCGGGGGTGCGGGGAGCAACCCCTCCTTCCGAACGAGGCCTGCAACCTGGGCTCCCTCAACGTGGCCAAGTTCTTCCGGGGCCGCCCGGGCGGCGAGGGGACGATCGACTGGGACGAGATGGAGCGGGTGGTGCGGCTGGCCGTGCGGTTCCTCGACGACGTCATCGAGATGAACCCGTACCCGCTGCCGGAGATCGACGCCACCGTGAAGGCCAACCGGCGCATCGGGCTCGGCATCATGGGCTGGGCCGACCTCCTGTTCCTGCTCGGTATCCCCTACGACAGCCCCGAAGCCATCGCGCTGGCCGACCGGCTGATGGCCTTCGTCAAGGAGAAGGCGCACGACCAGTCGGCCCGCCTGGCCGAGGAGCGGGGACCGTTCCCGAACTGGAGCCGGTCCATCTACCGGGACGTGCGGCCCATGCGCAACTCCACCGTCACCACCATCGCCCCCACCGGCACCATCTCGATGATCGCCGGCTGCTCGTCGGGGATCGAGCCGATCTTCGCCCTGGCCTTCGAGCACCGGGTCAAGCAGCCGGACGGCTCCGAGCGGGTGCTGCCGTTCGTGAACGAGACGTTCGAAGCCATCGCCCGCGAGCAGGGCTGGTACTCCGACGCGCTCATGCAGGAGATCGCCCGCCGCGGCTCCCTGGAGGGCATCCCCGGGGTGCCGGAGTCGGCGCGGCGCGTGTTCCGCACCTCCCACGAGATCTCCTACGAGTGGCACGTCCGCCACCAGGCCGCCTTCCAGCGGCACACCGACAACGGCGTGAGCAAGACGATCAACCTGCCCAACAGCGCCACCGTCGAGGACGTGGCGGCGGCCTACCGGCTGGCCTGGGAGCTCGGCTGCCTCGGCATCACCGTTTTCCGCGACGGCTGCAAGGGCGAGCAGGTCCTCAACGTGGGGCTGGGGAGCAAGAAGGAGGCGACGCCGGCGGCGCCGATGGGGCCGCTCGTGGTCAAGCCGCGGCCCCACAGCCTCAGGGGCACCACCTATCGGTCCGAGACCCCGATCGGGACCGCGTACATCACTGTCAACGAGACCTCGGAGGGCGAGGCCTTCGAGGTGTTCGTCCAGGTCGGCAAGGGGGGCTCGGACACCATGGCGGTGGCCGAGGCCCTCGGACGTCTGATTTCGCTTGTCTTGAGGCTGCCTTCGCCGCTGTCGGCTCAGCGGCGGCTTGAAGAGATCATCAGCCAGCTGCGCCACATCGGCGGCGGCCAGCCCACCGGGTTCGGGGCGCGCAAGATCCTGTCGCTGCCCGACGCCATCGCCCGCACGCTGGCCGAGCACATCGGCCAGGTGAAGCCGAGCCTGAACGACCCGGCGCCCGCCGGATCGGAGGGCCGCAAGACGGTCGGTGACCTCTGCAAGGAGTGCGGCCAGGCGACGTTCGTTTACGAGGAGGGCTGCAAGAAGTGCCTGTCGTGCGGGTTCAACGAGTGCTGAGCCCCGGCTGCGGTCCGGGGCGGAGCCGGTAAAATGGCACCGCCATGGCGTTCTCCGGCGGCTCGTACGACGAGGTGAGGCGCTGGCTCTGGAACTTCCTCACCTCGCACGCCAAGCGGGAGGATCCCCGCTTCGAGGTGGAGGTGGAGGCCGGTGACGCGCGGGAAGGCAAGTCGTACGGCGCCCGGCTGGTTCTGGGTCCCCACCGCTCGGACGGCCTCGAGTTGGACTACGCCGAGGTGGCTGCCCGGCGCGGCGACCTGGCGTGGTGCCGGGCGCTGGCCGAGCGGGTCCGTCGCCACGCCCGGGCGGTGATCGCCGGGGCGGGCGAGCGGCGGGCGGGGGTCGGGTA
>DATLXT010000163.1:0-4884 GCA_035575475.1 Gemmatimonadales bacterium
AGGGCCTCGCGCCCACGCCGCGCCAGCGGATGCTCGAGTTCGCGCGGCGCTTGAGGCGGCAGGGAGTGGAAGCCGCGGTCCGAAAGAGCCGCGGCCTGGACATCAGCGCGGCGTGCGGCCAGTTACGGGTGGACCTCGAGCCGGGGCGAAAAATCCGCGCCCAGGAGCACGCTCACGTCGAGTAGCCGCGTGCTGTCGAGCTGAACCGTGACCACACCCACCCCGAGGGCGCGGCGCACGCGTTCCCCTCGATCCCGGTCGCCCCGCCGGACCAGGATCCGTGTGGAGTCGGCCCCCGCTCCTGCGGGGGCCGCGTTGCCGAAGTAGACGACGTCCAGCCCCGCCCGGCGGAGGGTCGCCGTGGCGGCCCGAGCCAGGCCGCCCCGGTCGGTGGCGTTGAGCACTTCGACGGTGACGCGCTCCCCCTGCGCACCCGGGATGGCGTAGGCCTGGCGCGCCGGCGCCGAGTCGCATCCGGCCAACAGGCCGGCCAGGGCGATCAGCGCGAGACCAGGGCGTTCCAAAAGCTCACCGTCTCGGGGGCCAGCGGCCATCCCGATCGCAGGACCCACTCGATCCGCCGTCGCGCCACCTCCCGAAGGACCGCGTCGCGGTCGCCGACCACCCGGGCCACGAGTTGCCGGCGCTGCTCGGGATCGAGCCCGCGTCCCGGCTCCAACGCATCCGCCAGATAGAGCATGCGACCCACGTCGTCCCATCCCGCGTACCCCAGCGTATGATAGCGCACCGCGTCGAGGACGCCGCGGTCGGTCTCGCCCTCCTGTCTCGCCCGGTCCGCCGCCGCCGGCCCGTGGGCCAGGACATCCGCCAGCGGGGCGTCCCGCAGGGCGTCGTGCAGATAGGCGGCCCGCAGCCAGCGGGCCCGCTCCGAGGGCGGGACGCCCATGGCGTCGGCCCACTCCCCGAGCAGGGCCGCGACGCGCTCGATGTGAGCCCGCCGGCCCGGCGTCACCTGGGCCCAGGGCGGCAGTCCCATCTACCCCCGCACCGTGGGGTCCGCGCCCAGCCCCTCCCCCAGCACCACGTTGTCGATCAGCCGCGCCGGCCCCACCCGCGCAGCGAGCAGGACCACGGTCCGCGCGTTCGCGCGCTCCACCGGGCGCAACTGTTCGTCCACCAGCGCGAGATACTCCGGCTCGACGCCGGGTGATCGCAAGACCTCGAGCCCCCGTCGCTCCAGCGCCCGCGGGTCCGCCTCCCCGTTGCGCCAGGCCTGTTCCACGGCGCGCAGGGCGCGCGACAGCGCGAGCGCGGCCCGCCGCTCGTCGCCGTTGAGGTAGGCGTTACGGGAGCTCAAGGCGAGCCCGTCGAGCTCGCGCACCGTCGGGTGGATCTCGAGCGCGACCGGAAAGTTCAGGTCCGCCACCATCCGGCGCACCAGCAGGGCCTGCTGGTAATCCTTTCGGCCAAAGACGGCGAGATCCGGTTCCACCACGTGAAACAGCTTCGTGACGACGGTGAGCACCCCGGCGAAGTGCCCGGGCCGGGCGGCGCCTTCCAGGCGTTCCCCCGCGGCGCCGGGCACGACCCGCACCTCCGGGGCCGCGGCGTACATCGCCTCGGTCTCGGGGACGAACAGGACGTCCACCCCGCGGGCTTCGGCCAACCCTCGGTCGCGCGCCAGGTCGCGCGGGTAGCGCGCGAAATCCTCGCCCGGCCCGAACTGGAGCGGGTTGACGAAAATGCTCATCACCACCCGGTCGGCCAGCTCCCGGGCGCGGTCCACCAATCGCAGGTGCCCTTCGTGGAGATAGCCCATGGTGGGCACGAATCCGATCCGCCGGCCGCGCTGCCGTTCGGCGCGACTCCAGGCGCGCATCGACTCGAGCCCGGTGATTTCGCGCACCTAGGCTCCGAACGAGTGCTCCGGCCCCGGGTAGCGCCCTTCCCGCACCTCGGCGGCGTACAGCCGCACGGCGTCGCGCACGTCCTCGGCCAAGGCGGCGAAGCGCTTGACGAACTTGGCGCTGAACCGATCGTTCAGGCCCAGCATGTCGTGCAGCACCAGTACCTGCCCGTCGCAGGCGGGACCGGCCCCGATCCCGATCGTGGGGATGGAGAGCGCCGAGGTGATCCGGGAGGCGAGCGGCGCGGGGATGAGTTCCAGGACGATCGCGAAGGCCCCCGCCTCCTCCAGCGCCTTGGCGTCCTCCAGCAGGCGCTCGGCGCTCTCCCGGTCGCGTCCCTGCACCCGGTAGCCCCCCAGCGCGTGCACCGACTGCGGCGTCAGGCCCAGGTGCCCCATCACGGGGATGCCCACGTCCACCAGGGTGCGCACCGTACGGGCCATGGCCCGGCCGCCCTCGAGCTTCACCCCGTGGCAGTCGCATTCCTGCATCACCCGCCCGGCGTTCCGCACCGCGTCTTCCGGCGATATCTGATAGGTCAGGAAGGGAAGGTCGCACACCACCATCGCCCGGCTCGCCCCCCGCCGCACGATCCGGGTGTGATAGATCATCTGCTCGAGCGTCGCCGACAGCGTGGACTCGGCGCCGGCCAGGACCTGGTTCACCGAGTCGCCCACCAGCAGGATATCCACCCCGCACTCGTCGAGCAGGCGGGCGAACAGCGCGTCATAGCAGGTGAGCATGACGATCCGCTGGCCCCGTTCCTTCATCCTCAGGAGCTCGTACACGGTGACCGGCCGGGGGGCGTCGGTCATGACCCGAAGGGCGCCACCCAGGGCGCCAGCGCGTCCAGCTCGGCCATCTCGCGCTGCCAGAAGTCGCGGTGCGGCAGTTCCGGGTGCGGGACGGTGAGGTCCGGGTGGCGCACCTCGCGGTCCCCGAATCGCACGATGTCGAGGTCCAGGGGCCGCGGGCCCCAGCGGGTGGCCGGGCTGCGGACCCGGCCCGCGTCGGCTTCGATGGCCAGCAGCTGGCGCAGGAGTTCCAGCGGCTCGAGCCCGGTCTCGAGCAGGACCATCTGATTCAAATAGGGCCCCTGGGGGATCGGCCCGAGCGGCGCGGTCTCCTCGATCCGCGACGCCGCCACCAGGCGGGTCTCGGGAAGCCGGGCCAGCCGTGCCCGGGCCCGCGCTAGGTGCGCCCCGCGCTCCCCCAGGTTCGACCCCAGGGCCACGTACACCCGTTCCCTGCGCCGGTCCCGAGACACGCGGGAATGCTAAGCGGGCTAGGTGATGCTGGCAAAGCCTCGGGTCAGCTCGCGCAGCATCGCCGCCACCTGCTCGAGCTCCCGGGTGGCCCGCTCCAGCTCCGAGAGTCCCTGCGCCGCCTCGGCGGCGCGGGTGGCCACGTCGTCGGCCTCGGCGCGGTTCTTGCTCGCGATCGCCGCCACGGCGTTGATGCGCTCCCGCAGCTGGGCGAAGGCCCGATCCTGCTCGCCCGCCGCCTGGGCGATCCGCTGGGCGTGCCCCCCCGCTTCGGCGGTCGCGGCCACGATGGCGTCCAGCGCTTCCAGCGCCCCGGCCGACAGCTCCTCGACCCCGCCCACGGTCACCTGCCCGCGCCGCATCTGCTCGACCACCTCCCCCACCTGCACGTGAATGTCCTGCACCAGCTCCGCCGCCTCCGCCGCGGCCCCGGCGCTCTGCTCGGCCAGCTGACGCACTTCCGCCGCCACCACGGCGAAGCCCTTGCCGTGCTGGCCGGCGCGGGCCGCCTCGATGGCGGCGTTCAGGGCCAGGAGGTTGGTCATGTCGGCCAGCTCCCGGATCGAGGCGATGAAGCCGGTGATGCGCCGGCTGACCTGGCCCAGTTCCTGGACCTTTCCCGAACTCTCGCCGACGAAGGTCTTGAGCGCCACCAACCGCCCGATGGCGTCGCGAATGCGCTGGCGGTTGCGGCCCGCCACCTCGCTCGCGGTCAGCGAGGCCCGCGCCGCCTCGGCGCCGTCGCTGGAGACGCGCCGGGACACCTGGGCCAGACTCTCGGTGGCCTGGAGCCCGCCCGACACCTCCTCCGCCTCGGTGACCGCCCCCTCGCGGATGGCGCGGGTCGAGGCGGCCACGGCGTCCGCGGCGTCCCGGAGCGCCACGGCGGCGTGCGTGAGGGTGGCCAGCTGGCCGGTGATGCGCTCCACCGTCTCCACCAGAGGCCGCCGCAACTCGCTGATGTGGATCGCGGTGGCCAGCTGGTTGGCAAAGGTGGAGATCGTGACCACGTCCTTGCGGGCGTAGGAGTGCCGCTTGTGGTGCTCCAGCTCCAGCGTCCCGATGACCTCCTGGCCGAACCGCAGGGGAACGATGACCAGGCTCTGCACGTGCTCCGACGCGTCGGCCACGCGCCGGTCGCGCGTCACGTCGTCGATGACCACGGTCTCCCCCGACCGGACGACCTGCTGGCGCAGGGCCGCGGTATCGGCCGACGGCTCTCCCCGCTCCGGGCGGCCCCGGTCGCTGCGATAGGCCAGGGCCAAGCGGCCATTCTCCCAGCGGTAGATCCGAAAATCGCCCCAGTCCACCAGCCGGTTGGCCAGGCGCTCGATCCGTTCGAACGAGTCGCGCAGGCTGATGTTGCTCGTGATCACGGCCTCCATGGCGTGGATCTTCTTCAGTTCTTCCGCCGAGATCGCCTCCTCCAGCATCTGCTTGAAGAGCAGCCCCAGGGCCGTGAGGACGATCCCCACCACCAGCCAGGGCGCCAGCGGATCCCAGGTGACCGCGGTGGCCACCACCGTCGCCCCGGCGAACACCGTGGCGGCATAGGAAATCAGCTCGTAGCGGAGGATGAGCAGTTGCTCGTCCTTCTCGAGCTTCTCCCGGATGACCAGGGAGAAGTAGAACAGCAGCCGGCTCACGAAGAAGTAGATGAGCACGAAGAAGAAGAGCGCCGGCACCAGCGCCAGCGTGACTCCCGGGCCCTCGACCCCCGACGCCCGGCGGATCCAGGCATACACCCCGTG
>DATLXT010000164.1:0-4307 GCA_035575475.1 Gemmatimonadales bacterium
AGCCGGCCGGACTCCGCCGGGGCCGGGACGTCGGGACCGGGAACGAAGAGATACGTCCGGTCCCAGGGCAGGGGCACGACCCCGAGGTCTGGGCGGCGCCCCGCGTACGACAGCGCGGCCGGATCGTCCGTCACCAGGAGATCGGCTCCGGCATCGAGGAGATCGCGGGCGTCCCCGCCATCGAGGGGCTGGAAGCGAAGGACCGGTAGGGCATCGCCAAAGGCGGGCACCAGCGCCATCTGCCGGCCCGACTCGCTCAGCCAGTAGCGGCCCGTGCCGATCGGCCAGCGGAGGCCGGGCGCGGCCTTGGCGACGGCCAGCCCGGGATGGGTCAGGGCCCGTGGAACCTCGGAATACGGCCACCGCAGGCGCACCGCGATCACGCGCTCGCTCATCACCTGGACCGCTTGAGCCACCGGACCGTCCCAAGGGGCGAATTCGCCCAGCGTGTCCCGCGCGGCCCAGGCGGCGGCGACGTCGTGCGCCGTCACCGGCTCGCCGTCCCAGAACCGCGCATCCCCCCGCAGGACGAAGGTCCAGCGCCGCCCGCCGTCCTCCGAGGCCCACGCCTCGGCCAGCCCGGGGAGGACCCGCTCGGCGCAGTCCAGCTCGATCAGCGTCTCGTAGAGCGCGCGGAATAGGAACCGCTCGGCGGGGGTTTCGGGCACCGGGGCGCGGGCGGGGCTCACCGCCCCGGGGAGCGCCACCGTGAAGGTGTCCCCCGCCGCGGCGCGGTCGCCCACGATCACGCATTCCTCAGCCGCCCGGGCCGCGCGCATGACGGGGCCCGGGCCGCCCGCCTCGGGACGCGGAGCCGGAGCCGCGCAGGCCGCGACGAGGAGCGCGAGCGCGCCAGGACGAAGCGACAGGGTCACGCCTTTATTCTACACCGGCGCACCCGCCTTGACGCCCTTCGGCCGTCTCGCGACTCTCCACCCGTGCCCGCCACCGCCAAGGACATCCGCCTCTCCAAGTCCCGCTTCACCGCCGGCGTCCAGTGTCACAAGCAGCTCTGGTGGCGAGTGCACGAGCCCGACGCCCGGGAACTCGCCCCCGACCCCGCCCTCCAGAACCGCTTCGAGCAGGGCGCCGAAGTCAACCGGAAAGCCCGCGAGTTCGTGCCCGGCGGCGAGCTGATCGACCTCCCGTTCTACCAGTGGGAGAACCGCGTGGCCGCGACCCGGGAGGCACTCGCCCGGGGCGCGCGCGTGATCTACGAGGGCGGCTTCGTGGCCGACGACACCTTCGTCCAGGTGGATATCCTGGAACGCCAGGGCGACGCGTTCCGGGTGATCGAGGTCAAGGCCTCCACGCGCCGGAAGCCCGAACACATCCCGGACCTGGCGATACAGGTTCACGTGCTGCGGCGAGCCGGGCTCCCGGTGCGGCAGGCCACCCTGATGCACCTGAACCCGGAGTGCCGTTTCCCCGAGCTCTCCAATCTGTTCGTCGAGGAAGATGTGACCGGGCTGGTCGAGGGCTACCTCCTCGGCCTGCCGGACGAGCTGGACGCCCAGTTCGCCATGCTCCACGGCCCCCTGCCACACGTGCCCATCGGCGACCACTGCACCCGTCCCTACCAGTGTCCCTTCGTCGAGCGGTGCTGGCCCAAGCTGCCGCCCCACCACGTGAGCACGCTGTACACCATCGCCCGGAACAAAGCGCTGGAGCTCGAAGCGCTGGGCTACGCCACCATCTACGACCTGCCGTCCGACCTGGAACTCTCGGCCATCCACGCCCGCCAGGTCCGTGCCGTGACCACGGGCACCATCGTGGTCGAGCCTACCCTGGGGGAGGCCCTGGCCGAGTTCCGGGGGCCGCTCGCCTACCTGGACTTCGAGACGGTGAGCCTCGCGATTCCGCGCTGGACCGGCTGCCGTCCCTGGGAGCTCGTGCCGGTGCAGTTCAGCGTCCATACCGAGGCTCCCGGCGGCCGCGGGCGCGGCCGGCTGGTGCACCACCAGTGGATCGCCGACGGGCCCGAGGACCCGCGCCCGGAACTGGCCCGGCGCCTGATCGACGCGTGCCGCGGGGCGAGGAGCGTGGTGGCCTACTACGCCAAGTTCGAGCGGGCCTGCCTGGAACACCTGATCGCCTGGGTGCCCGATCGAGCGGCCGAGTTGGAAGCGATCAAGTCCAAGCTGGTGGACCTCTACCCCGCCGTCCGGAACCACGTCTACCACCCCGACTTCGGCGGGCACTTCTCGATCAAAAACGTGCTCCCCGCCCTGGTGCCCGGCCTCTCGTATGCGGATCTCGCGATCGGCGACGGCGAGCTGGCCACGGTCGAGCTCCAGAAGCTGCTCTTCAAAGGCTCGGAACTCCCTCCCGCCGACCGCCTGATCCTGCGCAACGACCTCTTGCGCTACTGCGAGCGCGACAGCTGGGCCATGGTGCGCCTCCTGGACCGGTTACGGCGGCTGGCCAGGACCGACCAGCTGGAGCTGGGGCTGTAGCGGGACCCGCCCCCGACCGCCACCCCGGGTCATCCGGGCCGCATCAGTCGCTTGAGCAGCTGTATCTGCCCCGCATGATAGAGATCGTGCGACGCGACCCCGTAGATGTGTTCGACATTGGTCCATCTGGACCGCCACCCCCGGCGTCCCAGCTTCCCGGGGTCGAAACGGGCGATAGTCCGCACCAGCAGGGCGTGTTCCCGCTCGAGAATGGCGCGGTCCGCGCGCCAGGCCCCCTGGTCGGTTCGCTCCGGGAGCGCGGGCCAGTTGCTCGGCCCTCGGGCGAACGCCAGCGCCTCGTCCCGCAACAGCCGGCGCCGCACCACGTACTTCCAGTAGGCCGTGTGCAGGACGATTTCCCAGATGCAGTGGCGCCGGCCGCGCCCGCCCCCCGGCCGCCACAGGGCCTGGCGGTGAGTGAGGCCGCGGAGTGCTCCGCCCAGCGGCGTCCCGTGCCAGGAGGGGGCCCGGTAGGCCTGCTCGACCAGGGCCAGCAACAGTCGGATTCGGGGGTCACCTGCCATGGCGCCTGCCGGAGTTCGAGGGGACCAGGAAGATCGCCGCACGAGAAACTCCAGACCACCGGCCCCGGCCGGGCCTCGCTCCCTACCAGTAACTTCCAGGCCTGCAATGACTTACGTCATGCCCGCCGGCCCTTCCCGCCCGGCCTATATTGGGCCCAGACCCGAATCCGATCCCCCGACCCCGATATCATGGCGATTTACGGCCAGCCCAACTCCTGGACTTGCGGCCCTTTCGCTCTGAAGCACGCGCTTCTGGCGCTGGGCGTGTTCGCCCCCGAGGACGACCTGGCGCGGCTCGCCGGGAGCACTGAAGAGCGGGGGACCGACGAGCCCGGGCTTCGCCGGGCCGCGCGGGCCTATGGGACCGACCTGCTCCTGGTGCGGAAGGCCCGCCCCGGCCCCGCCCGGCGGGAACTCGAAGGGTGGCTGGCCCGGGGGGTCCCGGTTCTGCTTTGCGTGGACCAGTGGGAGCACTGGCTGACCGCGGTAGCGGCCTACGACGGCCAGGTGGTGGTGTTCGACTCCAAGTACGACGCGCCGCTCCGCACCGAGCCCTGGGGGACCCTCATGGAGCGACTCCTGTGCCGGCGCGGGTACCTGCGCGGCTGGTGGACCCGGTCCCTGTATGACCTGCACCCCGTCGTGCCGCTCGGCTCCGCCAGATTCCGGCTGCGGCTGGACGGCGGCCGGGCGTCCCGGCTGGTGGAGGGGACCACGGCGTTGGCGCGGCGCTGGGACGAGTACGCCCGGGCTCTCTTCCCACTGGCTGTGGCCCGGGGCGAAGCGAAGCCCGACCTGGAACGGTTCATCGAGTCCCGCCGCAGTGCCATTCTGGATCAGGCTACCCCGGTGGCGGCCGACGGCCTGCGGTCCCGTGCCGCCCAGGTGGTGGACGCCCTGGCCTTTACGGCCGGCCTCTACGGGGCCACGCTTCGGCCCGAGCTCGAGGCCGATGCCGTAAGGCGGCTGGCCGGCATCGTGGCCGAGTTCGTAGCCAGAGACCCCGGCCTGCCGGGCACTGGCGGCGAGGCCGCCGCGGCCTAGTGTAAGGAAAACCGGCCTGGCGCGTCAGCAGGAGTGCGGGCGAGGGGCGGGCCCCTCGAACCCATGTCCCAAACCCATGATCCCCGGAGGATCTCCCGATGGACACGCGTGAACTCCCGACTGTGGACGGTTGTTGCTGCGGGATTGTCTGCGACTGCGGCGAGGGGTGCGAGTGCCCCCAGTGCAGCGACTGAAGCCCGTGGCACCCCGGCGTCCCGCTCCGGGTGGCGAGCCCGGGGCGGGCGCCGTACCGTCCCGCTCGAGGGAGGGGGAGGGGGTGGGG
>DATLXT010000165.1:0-10450 GCA_035575475.1 Gemmatimonadales bacterium
GCCCACCCCCGGCCAAAGTGTACCTGCCGCAGCCGGTCCCCGGAGCGCCACCCGAGCAGGAGGGGATCGTCATCGAGATCCCGGTCGAACGGGCGCCGCGGCCGCGCCAGATCGAGTCGGTAGCGCCGGCGGAGGGCGTGACGGCCGAGGTCGAGAGCCTCGAGGCGCTGGAGCCGCAGCACGTCCGCGCGCTCGAGAAGTACGGCCCCGCGGCGGCCGAACCCGCCGCCCCCAAGATCGCCCGCCGGCGCTTCGTCCTCCGGCCGTCCACCCTGCGCGACGCCGTGGTGTGGACGGAGATCCTGGGGCGCCCCAAGGGCGAGTGGTGAGGGCCCGGCGCGCGCTGGCGCTTGGCATCCTCGTCGCGGCGTGCGGGCCCGGACGCGCGCCGGCGCCCGCTCCGCCCGCCGAACGCTACGATCTCCTCATCGCCCTCGGCACGGTGGTGGACGGTACCGGGGCGCCGCGCTTCCGGGGCGACGTCGCCGTCCGGGGTGACCGGATCGTCCGAGTGTCCCGCGAGCCGCTTCCTCGCGGGGCCGCCGTTCGCGTGATCGAGGCCGGGGGACTGGTGGTGGCTCCCGGCTTCATCGACCTGCACGCGCACCTCGACCCGCTGCTGCGCCTGCCCGGCGCCCAGAGCCTGGCGCGGCAGGGTGTGACGCTGGCGCTCGGCGGCCCCGACGGCGGCTCTCCCTTCCCGCTCGGGCCCTACCTCGATTCGGCCGAGGCCGCGGGCCTCGGCATCAACGTGGCGTTCCTGGTCGGCCACAACACCATTCGCCAGCAGGTCATGGGGCTCGCCGACCGGGCGCCCACCGCCGACGAGCTGGAGCGCTTGCAGGGCATGGTGCAGGACGCCATGGGCGACGGCGCCTTCGGCCTGTCCACCGGATTGAAATACCTGCCGGGAGCCTTCGCCTCGACCGACGAGGTCGTGGCACTGGCGCGGGTCGCGGCCGAGTCGGGCGGCATCTACACCTCGCACCTGCGGGAGGAGGGGCTGGGGCTGATCGAGGCGGTGGCCGAGGCGATCGAGATCGGACGGCGGGCGCGGATTCCGGTGGTGCTCACGCATCACAAGGCGGTGGGCCAGCCCATGTGGGGCGCGAGCCGCCGCACGCTCGCCATGGTGGATTCGGCTCGCGCCGCGGGGGTGGACGTGATGCTGGATCAGTACCCGTACACGGCCACCTACACCGGCATCTCGGTGCTGGTACCGGCGTGGGCGATGGCGGGGGGAGATACGGCGCTGTTTCGTCGCCTGGCCGACCCCGTTCTGCGCGACAGCATCGAGCGCGGGATCGCCTTCAATCTCCTGCACGACCGGGGCGGCGGCGACCTACGGCGGGTGCAGCTCGCCCGGGTGTCCTGGGATCGGAGCCTCGAGGGCAAGACGCTGTTCGACCTGGCCCTGGGAGCAGGCAGGGACACGACCGTGTCGGGCGGCGTCGCGCTGGTGCTCGACCTGCTGCGGCGCGGCGGCGCATCGGCGATCTACCACGTGCTCGACGAAGCCGACGTCGAGCGGATCCTGCGCCACCCCCAGACCATGATCGGGTCCGACGGCCGCCTGGTGGAGCCGGGCGATGGGCACCCGCACCCGCGCTGGTACGGCACGTTCCCCCGCGTGCTCGGCACCTACGTGCGGGAGAAGGGCCTGCTCACCCTGGAAGAGGCGGTCCACAAAATGACCGGGCTTCCGGCCGGGCGGCTGGGCCTCGCGGAGCGGGGGCGGATCGCCGAGGGGGTCATGGCGGACCTGGTGGTGTTCGATCCCGCGACGGTTCGGGACCGGGCCACCTTCGAGGACCCGCACCGCTATCCCGAGGGGATTCTCTACGTGCTGGTGAACGGCGTGCCGGTGGTGGACGGCGGACGGTTCACGGACGCGCGGCCGGGGCGGGCGCTGCGGCGCCCCCGCTGACCGTCCGAAGCGCGTCCCGCGAACGCGCGTCGGTGCCGCTCGACCCTGCCGGGCGCGCGTCGCGGTATCCGAGGAGGCGAGCATGACGAGGACGTTGTCCGCCGGAGTGCTTTTGGTGAGTGCGTCGGTCTTAGCCGCGCAGGGGTCTGACACGGTGGAGGCGCGGTCCGGTGCGGCTGGCGTGCGGCGGACTCCTCCGGTGCACGGGCGCGCGACGACCGACCTACTCGTCGGTCGCTTTCCAGGGGTGCTGGTCTATCCGGCCTCAGGCCTGACCGGGTCGGGCAACCGGGTGCGGATCCGCGGCCAGGGGAGTCTCTACCTCGGCAATCGGCCGGTGGTGTACGTGGACGGCGTACGAATCGAGGGCATGGCGCACGATCGGACCATCTTCGACCGTGGTCCTTCACCCCTCGACGACATCAACCCGGACGATGTCGACTCGATTGTGGTGGTTCACGGGCCGTCGGCCGGCGGGATGTACGGGCCTGAAGCGGCTACCGGCGTGATCTTGGTGTACCTGGCTCGGGGCGGCCGCGCCCCGGTACGCTGGCGGGCGTATGTGGAAGAGGGGCGGTTGTGGGACGGCACCGAATGGCCGGCGAACTACGGCGGCGTGGACGCGGACAACGCGATCGCGCAGTACCGAGACGGCGGATGCACGCTCGACGCTGAGGCGCGCGGGCTTTGTAGCCAGGATTTCATCCGCAGCGCCTCGCCGCTCGAAGCTCAGACTCAGTTCCGCACGGCGCCCAGACGCCGGGCGGGCCTCAGCGTCAACGGTGGAGTCGGGCCCCTGACCTATTGGGCCGGGGTGGCGGCAGAGCGCGAGGCCGGCCTCTACCGACTCTCTGAGTCCGAAGCCGCTCGGCTGACCGCATCGGGGTTCCCGCTCCGCGATCATGTGCGCGAGCCGAGTACCCTTCGACGGCTCCAGGCTCGACTGCGGCTGGGCGTGGCGCTGGCCTCGGGCACCGAGCTTGATCTGTGGGGCATCCTCGGAAGTCACGTCCTCCGCCCCGGCCCGGACCTGGACTTGCTGGCGAGCGGGCTGCGAGGCTCGAGTACCGCCGTCGTGAACGGCGGTTGGCGTACGCCGCCGGGGACGCTCTTCCAGACTGAGCGCGACCAGGACGTCGGCCGCCGCACGGCGGGAGTGCGCGTGACGCATCAGGTGAGCCCGTGGCTGAGGCTCGCGGCGCTCGCGGGATGGGATCGATATGCGGCTGATGAGCTCGCGCTGACCCGCACGGGCGAGGGGATACAGCCCTCGCCGTTTCGGCGGAGCGGAGCGCTCACGGTCGGACGCGCGGAGGTGGCCCATCGAACGCTCGTGCTCGAGGCGGCGGGGCGGCACCGGCTGTTTGGCCTGGAGGCGGTGTCCATCGTTCGGGTGCGTCATACGAAGCGTACGCATCACGATTGGCGGCGGTCGGAGGTGTGGTCGGTGGGGGACACCGCCGCGGACAGCCTGTTCGCGGTCGAACAGACCGTTCGACGAGGGGAGTCACCCATACTGGGCTTCTTTGTGGAGCAGCGGTTCGCGTGGGGGAGCCGGCTGGTCGTTACCGGAGGCGTCCGGGCGGATCGTCGGGACGTGGTTCGGTTCGTGTCGCGGCCCGACGACGACTGGGTGTTCCACCCTAACGCCCGGCTGGAGTGGCTTGTCACGCAGCCGGCGCGCGGAGCACTCGACCAGCTCACGTTCCACGCCGGCTTCGGCACCGCCGATCAGCGGGTTCCCGACCCGTGGATGGATGTCGAGCGCACGGCCGAGGGGGAGGTTGGCGCGGGGGCGACGTTCTGGGAGGGCCGGGCGGCGGTGCGCGCGACGTTGTACGCACGGCGCCTCACGCAAGGATTGCAGGCGGTCGGCGGCGGCCCGCTGGTGAACGTGGCCCGAGTGCAAAACAGGGGTGTGGAGATCGAAGTCGCCAGCCACCTCGTGCTGCGGCAGGGGTTCTCGTGGGAAGTGTGGTTGGGCGCGTGGGGTAACCGCAACCGCGTGGAGAGAGGCCCGGGAGGCGTTATTGAGCCCTGGCAGCTGATGGTCCCGGGCTATCCACTTGGGTCCTACTGGGGCAACAAGTTCAGATACCGCGATGCGAACGGGGATGGCCTGATCGCGCGTGCCGAGGTCACGGCCGACTCGGTTTCCGAGTATCTCGGAAACCCGTTTCCGAGCCACGGCGCCTCGCTCTGGAGTTCAGTCACCCTGGCAGGACGGATGCGTCTATCGGGGCTCCTTGAGTATCGAGCCGGTCATCAGCTCCTGAACCGGACCGCGTGGGGGCGTTGCATCTCGGGAGTGTGTCAGGAGCTGTACGACCGTAGTACGTCGCTGGCGCGTCAGGCTGCCGCGATCGCCGGTACCGGCGTGGTGCCGGTCGGGACCACCCCCGCAGGGTTCATCGAGGATGCGGATTTCGTGAAGCTCCGGGTGATTGCCGTGACGTACCCACTCCCCGTGAGTGTTGTCTCCCGGGTGGGCGCTCGCGCAGCCAGCCTGACCCTCGCCGGGCGCAACCTGGCGACCTGGACCGGCTATTCCGGGGCCGACCCCGAGGCGATCGGCTTCCTGCGGCCCGAGGAGACGGGGCTAGAGGGGCTTGCGCCCCTCACACCCGCGGGCCTGATGACGGAGGACTACATGGTGCAGCCGGCGCCCCGGATCTGGATGCTTCGGCTGGACGTGACGTTCTGACGATGTACATGCGGCGGAGATCACGGCCGGCGTCAGCGCTCTCCCCGGCTGAAGCCTGGGGTCGGCGAGATCCGGTTCTGAGGGGCTCGGGCGATCGTGTCCGTCAGGGCCATGCCGTGCCAAGGCCACCCTCGAGGGTGGGAACGCTCGCGGCGGCCATCGTCATCCTCATCGCCCGTGGCCTCCCCGCCCAATCCGCCGATCTCATCCTCACCGGCGCCCGGGTCTGGACGGGAGACTCGACCGTTCCCTGGGCCGAGGCCGTGGCGATCAGCGGGGACCGGGTGCTGGCTGTCGGGCCGCGACCGGCGGTCCTGCGCTTCCGCGGGCCGGCCACGCGGGTGCTCGACCTCTCGGGACGCTTCATCCTTCCCGGGTTCATCGACAACCACACCCACTTCCAGCAGGCGGGAGCGTTGCTGCTGGGGGTCAACCTGCTCGACGTGTCGGACGAGGCCGGACTGGTGCGCCGCGTCCGCGAGGCCCGGGACCGCCTGCCGCCCGGGGCGTGGCTGGTGGGTGGGGAGTGGGGCGCCTACGAGGCCTGGGCCCGGGGCTCGACCGGCCGCGACCCGGCCCGGGGACAGCCCGAGTTCCGGCCCGACCGGGCCATGATCGACTCCCTCACCCCGCACACGCCGGTCTTGCTGTCGAAGTGGGACCGGTCGCGGTATCTCGCCAACGCCCGCGCGCTGGTCCTGGCGGGGGTCTCCTGCGCCTGGGAGGGCGTGGAATGCGACCGGGACGGCCGGGTCACGGGGAGACTCGCCCCCCAAGCCGCCGCCCGCGTTCGGGACCTGATCCCGCCCAAGTCCCTGGAGCAGCGGCTCGCCGAGGCTCACGCGGCGCTCGGGCAGCTGCGCGAAAACGGCGTCACCTCGATTCACGACAACACCGGCCCCGAGGCGCTCGAGGTGTTCCGAGCCCTGCGGGCCGCGGGCGAATTGACGGTGCGGGTGTACGCGCGGCCCACCCTCGACCGCTGGTACGAGGATCACCGCCGCGGGATCATCCTGGAGCGCGGCGACGAGTGGATCCGCTTCGGCGCGCTCAAGGGCTTCGTGGACGGGATCATGGGGAACTCCACGGCGCGCTTCTACGAGCCCTACCTCACCACCGGCGAGCAGGGCGCCTGGCGGCCCATGATGGACCCGCCCGGCAACCTGCTGCGACTCCTCCTCGCGGCCGACTCGGCGGGCCTCTGGCCCACGGTGCACGCCATCGGCGATCACGCCATCGACACCCTGATCGCCATGTTCGCCGAGGTCATGCGGGTGAACGGCCCCAGGCCGCGGCGATTCCGGGTCATCCACGCGCAGGTGCTCCGGGGGCCTGAGCCCGCCGCGCGCATGGCCCGGCTGGGGCTCGTCGCCGAGGTCCAGCCCTACCACGCCATTGACGACATGCGGTGGATGGAGGAGCGGATCGGCCCGCGGGCGCGGTGGGCCTACGCGTTCCGCACCCTCCAGCGGGCGGGCGTCCTCCTGTCGTTCGGCAGCGACTGGCCCGGGACCAATGCCTCCTGGTATCCCCCGAGCCCGCTCCTCGGCATCTACGCGGCCGTGACCCGGCAGACGCTGGAGGGCCGCCCCTCCGGGGGCTGGTTCCCCGAAGAACGGGTGGATCTGGAGACCGCGTTGCGAGCCTACACGGTGCACAACGCCTGGGCCGAGGGCGCCGAGACCGAGAAGGGGAGCCTGGGGCCCGGCAAGCTGGCCGACCTCGTGGTCCTGGACGCCGATCCCTTCGGTGTCTCGCCGGCCCAACTCAAGGACCTGCGCGTCCTCTACACCATCGTTGGCGGGCGCATCGTGTATGCCGCCGGGCCCTAGCGCGCCGCGCTCCCGCGGGTTCATTTCAAAGGCCGGTCCATCCCACCCGAGGAGTCTATGCGTTCCTGGTCAGGCATCGCGGTCGCGATGTGCGGGGCCCTGGTCCTGGTGGCGCCCGTCCGGGCGCAAGAGAAACCGTCCGACACCCTGCTCACCGTCAACCACTATCTGGATTGGGAGCAGGTCGGCAATCCACAGCTCTCTCCCGACGGCTCGCAGGTCGTCTACACCCGGAGCTGGGTCAACAAGCTGGAGGATCGCTGGGAGTCGGCCCTCTGGATCGTGAACGCCGACGGCTCGAAGAATCGGTTCCTCACCAAGGGGTCGAACGCCCGCTGGTCACCGGACGGCACGCGGATCCTTTACACGGCCGACGGGGAGCCCAAAGGCACCCAGATCTTCGTCCGCTGGATGGACGCGGAGGGGGCCACGACCCAGGTGACCCGGCTCACCGAATCCCCCGGCAACGTGCAATGGTCCCCCGACGGGAAGACCATCTCGTTCACCATGATCGTGCGGGACACGGCGCGCTGGCGCATCTCCCTGCCGCCCGCGCCCGAGGGCGCCAAGTGGACCCCGGCGCCCCGGGTAGTGGACCGGCTGCACTACCGCGCCGACCGGCGCGGCTTCCTGGAGGATGGCTTCTATCATCTGTTCATCGTGCCGGCGGACGGCGGGACGCCGCGCCAGCTCACGTCGGGCGATTGGCATGTGGGGGCATCCGGGGAGCTGCCGGGCGGCGGGGACTACGACTGGACGCCGGACGGGAAGACCATCGTGTTCGACGGGCTGAGGGAGCCGGACGCCGACGTTCGGAGCCGGGGCGAGGCCTACCTCTACGCCGTGGAGCTGGCCACGGGCGCCATCCGGCCGCTGGTGACCCGGAAGGGACGCTGGTCCGCCCCCGAGGTCTCCCCCGACGGGCGCACGGTGGCGTTCGTGGGCCGGGACTACACCGACAAGACCTACCAGGCCAACGAGCTGTGGGTGATCGGGATCGACGGTAGCGGAATGCGGCAGATCTCGGGAGGGCTCGACCGCGACCCCGCCAACCTCACCTGGGCGCCTGACGGCGGCGGGCTCTACTTCACGGTGCCGGACCGGGGCACGAGTAACGTCTATTTCGCGCCGACCCGCGGCGGCGGCCCCCGCCGGGTGACGGACGGCGTGCACCTGCTCTCGCTCAGCTCGCTCGACCGGAACCTGAACGCGGTGGGCACCCGAACCGACTTCGACGAGCCGCCCGATGTGGTGCGCTACAGCCTGCGCCGGTTCCAGGGCACGACGCGGCTCACCGCCGTCAACGACGACGTGCTGGCCAACAAGCGACTGGGCCGGGTCGAGGAGCTCTGGTACACCTCGACCGGGGGCACCCGAATCCAGGGGTGGGTGGTGAAGCCGCCGTCCTTCGATCCGGCGAAGAAATACCCGCTGATCATGGAGATTCATGGCGGGCCCCATGCGATGTACAACGTGGGGTTCAGCTACATGTACCAGAACTTCGCCGCCAACGGGTACGTGGTGCTCTACACCAACCCCCGCGGCTCCACGGGCTATGGAACCGCGTTCGGCGCCGCCATCAGCCAGGCCTACCCGGGCGTGGATTACGACGACCTGATGGCGGGAGTGGACACGGTCGTGGCTCGCGGGTACGTGGACCCCGAGCGTTTGTATGTGGGCGGCTGTTCCGGCGGCGGCGTGCTGTCGAGCTGGGTCGTGGGCCACACCGACCGGTTCGCGGCGGCGGCGGTGCGCTGTCCGGTGATCAACTGGATCAGCATGGCGGGCCAGACCGACATTCCGCTCTTCACGTTCAACTGGTTCGAGAAGCCGTTCTGGGAAGATCCCGAGCCCTGGCTCAAGCAGTCGTCGCTGATGTACGTGGACAATGTCACCACGCCCACCCTGATCATGACGGGCGAGCTGGACCTGCGTACCCCGATGCCCCAGAGCGAGGAGTACTACACGGCGCTGAAACTGCGGGGCGTCGAGACGGTGCTGCTGCGGTTCCACGGCGAGTACCACGGCACCGGCTCCAAGCCTTCGAATTTCATGCGCACCCAGCTCTACATGCTGTCGTGGTACGGGAAGCACAGGCGGGGGGCCGAGGCGGCAGCAGGCAGCCAATAGGGAAGGCGACGCCTGACGGGCAGACGCAGAGCGGTGAACTGGCCGGAGTGAGCGGGTTTGGGCCTGTCCTAGCGGCTGTCTGCTGCTGCGACGACGTCCTGCCACCCGGCGATCCCGCCATGCCCGCCGACGACGCGCTCGACTATGAGGCCCCGCGCCCGGACGACGTCCGCGATTTCGCGGCTGCCCGCGGGCTCGAGCGTGGCGCCGGGGCTCAGGACGTCGCTGTTGAAGAGCAGGCGCGCCCCGGGGACGTACGCCACCACCATCCCCTGCACGTGAGCCGTGGGCAGGGCGTACACCACCACCCGGGTATCTCCGGTGCCCACCACGAGACTGTCTTCCACCAGTCGCAGGGCGGGGGCCCGAGGGCGGCGACTCAGCGCGTCGGGCGCCACGGTCTTCGGGGCTCGGGCGATCGCGCGCACGAACTCGGCGTTGACGGCGTGTGTCACGACCGGAACGCCGGCGGCGAGATAGGCCCGAAGCCCGCCAGAGTGATCCCAGTGGTGATGCGTGTTGACCACCACCCCGACCGGCTTGGCAGGGAATCGGCCGCGCAGGGTGTCGAGCACGGCGCGCGATCGGGCCGCGTGGAGCGGAGCCTCGATCACCACCAGGCGGGCGGGCTGTTCCACCACGAGCGAGTGGTGGGAGCCCCCCTCGGCGCGCCACACTCCGGGAGCGAGCTCCACGAGGTTCACGATCACGGGCGGCGGGCCGGCCGGGGGGCGCTGGGCCCGGGCGGCGATGGAGTCGGGTATGACGAACAGCGAGTCGTCGAGCGACGGGTTCACGGTCACGGCGGTGAACACCGAGTGGGTTTGGAGACGCCCGTTCCACTCCACGTCGTACTGGCGCGGGAACTTGATCCCCTCGGTCTCGGCCCAGCGCGTGAACCAGCCGGCGGTGCGCCGGTCGCCCAGGACCGGGTCGTCGGCCACGGTTTCGGTGACCGTGAGCAGGCCGGTGCGCGGGTCGAAGTACAGCGCCAGCGTGTCGGGCCCCGCCGCGTAGCGCACCCCCCGCATCACCCGGCCCCGCCAGGTCCGGGGCGGCAGGGGCG
The DNA here is from genome assembly GCA_035575475.1 of Gemmatimonadales bacterium. Taxonomy (GTDB): domain Bacteria; phylum Gemmatimonadota; class Gemmatimonadetes; order Gemmatimonadales; family GWC2-71-9; genus DATLXT01. Next base: position 9,660 of record DATLXT010000165.1, read on the forward strand.
CCAGGGCCTCGGGATGATCGAGCGCCGTGAGCAGGAGCCGCTCGGGGGCCCGCCGGAGCGCGGCCTCCTCGGCGCCTAGCGTCGCGGGGTTGTCCGGGGCGAGCCGCCCGTTGGTTTCCAGCATCCCGACGCCGCCCGCGGTCACGCGGCGCAGCCGGTTCACCGCCCCCGTCACGGTACGCAACTCGATGTGGCTGGAGCGGCGCGCGTTCCGGTAATCCGAAGTGGTTCGGCCCGTCGCGATACTCGCCCGCGGCTGAGCCTCGGGCGTTTCCTCCTGGCCCAGTGCGAACGTCACCACGTGAAAGTCGGTGGCGACGGCGTCGATGGCCCGGAGCCGCTCGGCACCCCCCATGGCCGCCACCGCGCGCTCGACGAGCGCGCGGGGGGTCTGAGCCAGGGCGGGTACCGCGTTCCAGACGACGAGGCCGGCCAGCACGGCGCGCGCGAGCATCGGTTGTCCCCCGGGGGTAGGCTGTGCCGCCCGTAATCCTACATGCTCGGGGCGGCGCCGCGAGGGGCCGGGCATCCGGCGTCCCGGCAGCCGGCGTACCCAACCTCGGATGACCCCGACGCTCGTTGGTCGGCTCCTGGCCCCGGCGGCCTCCCTCGCGGTGCTCGCCGCCCAGCCGGCGGTGCTGTGCGGGCTAGCCTGTCTGGCGGCGCATTCGCCCGCCCACTCCCTGGCGCACCGGCACCATGGGGCGGCGGAGGCGCCGTGCGGGGGTGGCGTGACCGCGGCCCATGACGACGCGACCGCAGGATTGCAGCCGGTGGGCTCGGCCCTCCCG
>DATLXT010000166.1:0-2430 GCA_035575475.1 Gemmatimonadales bacterium
ACCAGCAGCGCCAGCGGAAGAAGCGCTCCAGACTGAACGGCACCCTGCGGGCCGCCGTCTCCTGGAAATGCTCCCAGTCGATGGTCCGGGGGCTCCCCTCGGGGTGGATGTCCCACACCCAGGCGCCCCACGGCGAGTTCCGGTTGGTGGTGGCCTCGACCAGCGTGATCTTGCCGGGAATGTCGGCCTGGATGACTTCGCGCGCCTTCCGGTGACTCTCGGACTGACGGTTCTGGTGACCCAGCTGGAAGACGATCCCCGAGCGCTTCACCGCGTCGTACATGGCCTGGGCCTCGCCTTCGGTCCGGGTCATGCACTTCTCGCAGTAGACGGGAATCCCCATGGCGGCCGCGTCTATGGTGATGCGGGCATGCCAGTGATCGGGTGTGGCGATGATGACGGCGTCCACCTCGCCGCTCTCGAGCAGGTCGGTGTAGCGGCGGAAGATCCGGGCGGGCGGGTTGGCCTCCCGGCCCCCGGGCCGCACGCCGACCCGCGAGGCGGCGACGCCGCGCTCGGCCCGTACCGAAAACGCGTCGCACACCGCCGTCACCGCGACGTTCAGGTCGTCCTGCTGGAGATAGGTCTCCAGCTCCTTGTCCCGCGGGTCCTCCTCGTGCGCCCGGCGGGCGTTCTCCACCCATTCAGGGTGCGCGAACCCGGCGTGCCGGATCAGCGACTCCCCCTCGCCGCCGAACCCGATGATCCCGAGACGGATCCGCTTCCCGGGCGGCCGGGAAACGGCGTTCTCGATCACGGCGGGGCCGGTCTCGGTCACCCCCAGCTCCGCGAGCAGGGCCCGGCGCTTGACGTCGTCGGCCGCCTTCTTCTTCAGGAAGCCCACCACGAACACGCCCAGCACCGGCACCGACACCAGCGCCTTGAGCACGCTCCGGCGCGTCATGGTGAACCAGCGGCTCTGCTCGCCCTTGATCTCGTCAGGCATGGTGCGCGACCTCCGGTTTCACGTCCCCCCGCGCCCCGGCGCCGCGGCGCGCCAGCAACGCGTCGAGCCCCCAGGTCCGCTCGGTGGGATGGGCCAGCAAGACCACCAGGGCGGCCAGCTCGATCAGCACTTTGTTCACCACCAGGTAGCTCCCCTCGGCCGGCATCCCGTAGTCGTAGCCGAAGGGCGGCGCCGCGAGGTAGTAGAGCGCCAGCGCCGCGACGCCGGCCAGGGCGGCCCACCGGGTGAACAGGCCCAGCAGGAGGCCCAGCCCGATGAGCGTCAGGCCCCACATGTTGAGATAATCCACCACGGTGACCGCCGTGGGGCTGGCCGCGATGGCGAGGAAGAGCCCCTTGAACCACCAGCGCGACTCCGCCAGGTAGCCCGCCGAAGTCCAGTACGGGTTGAACAGCTTGGCCAGCCCCTCGTAGAGAAAGTGCCAGCCGATGAGGAGCCGCAGGGCGACCAGAGCGCCGGCCTGAAAGCCCGCCGATCGGGACTCGAGCATCTCGTCACTCCATCGCGGTGGGGGTGGGGAGGGGTGGAGCGCTCCGCCACCCGGCGGAGCGCCACTGTCGTCCATCGGCGCCGATGATGAGGCACGCACAGCCGGCCAGCGAATCCACCAGCGCCAGGCCGCGGGCGGGGGGGAGGACGAACACCGCGGTCGCCAGGGCGTCGGCGGCCATCGCGGTCGGCGCCAGCACCGACGCGGCGGCGTTGTGCCGGGGGGACCGCCCGGTTCCGGCGTCCACGATGTGGTGGAAGCGGCGCTCGGGGTCGAACCAGATTTCGTAGCCGCCCGAGGTGGCGACCGCGGCGTCGGTGACGTGAAGCACGTCGGGAAGGGCTCCCGATCCGTCGGGGTCGCGTACGCCGACGGTCCAGGGCCGCCCGCCCGCTCCCCGGCCGGCCGTGCGGATGTCGCCGCCGGCGTTGATCAGGAAGTCCCGCACCCCGGCGCGCGCGAGGACCGTCGCCATCGCGTCCACGATGTAGCCCTTGGCGATGCCGTCGAGCGTGATCGCCATCCCCGACCGCTGGAACCGGATCTCGCGCCGCGAGATCCTGACCCGGCCGACCCCTACCAGCGCCCGCGCCGCCCGGATCTCCGCCTCGGCGGGCGGCGCCGGCCGCACGTCTCGCAGGCGGTTTCGGAACAGGTCCACGAGAGGCGCCACGGTGACGTCGAACGCGCCGCCCGTGGTCTCATGATAGCCCAGGGCCCGCTCGAGCACGAACGCCAACTCCCGGGGCGGCCCGGAGAGGCGCCCGGCGTCGTTGAGAACCGTGAGCGCGGAGTCCGCTGCGAACCGGGAGAAGACGGCGATCAGCCGGTCCATCTCCTGGAACGCCCGCCCCACGGCGTCCTCGAGCCGGTCCCGGCCGGGGCCCAGCGCCGAGACCGACACCAGCGTCCCCATGGCGGCCCGGCCCGTGGTCAGCAGGACCGTGCGGCGGTCCGGGCGGCGAACTTCGGT
>DATLXT010000167.1:0-3084 GCA_035575475.1 Gemmatimonadales bacterium
ACCTGCGGGCGTTCGTGGAGCGCCACTTCGAGTTGCCGCGGGCCGTGGGCGCCGACTTCCACACCGATACCGCGCGCGACATGGAGGAACACATCCGGGCGCTCTGGCCCGTCCTCACGCGTCGGGCCGACGCGCCGGATCCCCGATCGTCCCTGGTTTCCCTGCCGCATCCCTACGTGGTCCCGGGGGGACGGTTCCGCGAGGTCTATTACTGGGACTCCTTCTTCACGATGCTGGGCCTGGTGGAGAGCGGGCGGACCGACCTGGTCAGGAGCATGCTGGACAACTTCGCCCATCTGATCCGCACCGTGGGGCACATCCCCAACGGCAACCGCACCTACTACTTGAGCCGGAGCCAGCCGCCCTACTTCGCCGCCATGGTGGGGCTCTACCTGGCGGCGACCGATACGGCACAGGCCCTCCGTTACCTCGAGGCGCTGGAGCGGGAGCACGCGTTCTGGATGGAGGGCGCCGACCGCCTGGCACCGGGCCAGGCGCACCGCCGGGTGGTGCGGCTCCCGGGGGGCGCGGTGCTCAATCGCTACTGGGACGACCTCCCCGAACCGCGGCCCGAGTCCTATCGGGAGGACTACCAGCTGGGGCACACCCTGCCCGACTCGGCCCGCGAAGCGTTCTACCGGAACGTCCGGGCGACGGCCGAGAGCGGTTGGGACTTCTCCAGTCGCTGGATGCGCGATCCCCGGGACCTGCGGACCCTGGAGACGACGGCCCTGGTGCCGGTGGACCTGAACAGCCTCCTCTATCATGCCGAACGGCTGATCGCGGCGTTGCGCATCGCCCGGGGGGGTCCGGGAGACGCCGAGGTGGCCGAGCGGTTCGCGCTCCGGGCCGAGGCGCGGCGGCGGGCGCTGCTCGGGGCCGCCTACGATCCGGACAGCGGGTTCTTTTACGACCTGCGCTGGCGCACCGGGGAACGGGTCGCCGATCGCCCCTCGCTCGCCGCCGCGGCGCCGCTCTACTTCGGCCTGGCGACCCCGGAGCAGGGGCGCGCCGTGGCGGCGCGTCTGGCGCGCGATTTTCTCGAGCCCGGCGGCTTCGTCACCACGCGGATCGCCTCGGGCCAGCAGTGGGACGCGCCCAACGGCTGGCCCCCGCTCCAGTGGCTCGCGATCGAGGGCGTGCGGCGCTACGGGCGCGAGGACCTGGCGGATACCGCGCGGGCCCGCTGGCTGGCGCTCAACCGCCGGGTCTACCGCGCCACCGGCAGGATGATGGAAAAGTACGACGTGCGCGATCCGGAGCGGCCGGCCGGCGGGGGCGAGTACCCGACGCAGGACGGCTTCGGGTGGACCAACGGGGTGGCGCTGGCGCTGGCCCGGGCGGGGACCGGCGGGTGGGAGTCTAGGGCGACCCCGCGTCGAGCCACCCGCCCGTAAACCCGGCCCCCCGGAGTCCTCGCACCAGGTGCGGGTTCGAGCGCATGACCCGCCACACCAGCCCCGTCCGGTAGTTCTCGATCATGGCGAGGATCGGCCCCTGGTCAATGCCGAGGTAGTCGCCGTCCACCCAGCCGAGGACCGGGTCCACGCGGCCGTGCTGAAGGGCCACCGTGGTGTCGGTGAGGGTGGGATTGAAGGCGTCGAGGAACCCGTAGGTCGAGAAGAGGTGGTCGCCGTAGGTCTCGCGCATGGCGAGCAGCGCGGGGATCGCGATCTCGGGCGCGAACGGTACGGAGCCGCCGGCCGCGGTGGGGGCGACGGTACCGTCGTCCGTCACGCCGGTGAACGAAGCGCCGCGCGCCCAGTAGGTGTGAAACTGCCGCGGCCGTCCGGCGATCACGACGGTGCCGTTGAGCGGTCCGTCGGACGCCGTGAGGCCCCAGATGTCGGGACCATAGGCGTTCCAGCCGCCCGGGTTGGCGATGGCGTAGGCCCGCTGCGCGTAGGTCGCCCGCCGGGAGTTCTCGAAGTAATCCAGGCCCCGGGCCCGCATGTAGGCGTCCCGGATCCCGCGGAAATCCACCCACAGGTGCGAGTACTGATGTCCGAACAGGGGGCCGAAGCCGACGTGGAGCTCGCTCCCCTGGAACGTGCCCCACCGGTATCCGCTCACCCAGGCGTCCCAGGCGGCTGGCTCCACGGGGTGGGTGGGCGAGGCCAGCGCCAGCAGGTAGAGGATCATCCCTTCGTTGTAACCGATCCAGTCGGCGTTGATGAACCCGGTCTCGGGGTGCCACCCCATGCCCACCGCCGGCGGGCGCGGCCGGGCCCAGTCCCACTCCACCCGGAAGTAGATCGAATCGGCCAGGGCCCGAATCTCGGCTTCCACGGAATCGGGGCCGTCGAAGTACGATTGACAGAACAGCATGCCGGCGAGGAGCAGGGTGGTGTCAATGGTCGACAGTTCGACGGTCTCGAACCGATGTCCCGTGGCCGGGTCGAGGAAGTGATAAAAGAAGCCGCGGTATCCGGTGACGCCGCTCGCGGCGGAATCCTGAGGCGCGGTCCAGAAGAATCGCAGGGTGGCGAGCGTCCGCTCGGCGGCCGCGGCGCGGGTGATCCAGCCCCGCTCCACCCCGATGGGATAGGCGGTCAGCGCGAACCCGACCGCCGCGATGCTCGAGAACGACGGCGTGGGCCAGCGGTCGGGGGTGAGACCGGTGGCGGGCGGGGTGCGCTGCCAGAAGAAGTCGAAGGTGCGCCGCTGGACCGTATCGAGAAACGCCTCCACCCGCGGAGAATCGAGGCGGATCCCGGTGCCGTGGTTCGAGGAGCAGGCGGCCAGGGCGGCGAAGGCGGTAGCGGCGGCGAGGGCGGCACGGCTCATGGGACCGCCACCACCGGGCTCGGCGGGGAGACGCCGTACTCGCTGAAGGCTTCCACGGCGAAATAGTAGCGCTCGCGGCCGGTGAGGGCGCGAATCTCCAGGCTGCCCGGTCGATCGGCGAACACCTGATAGGTCTGGTAGAGCTGGTCCGGCGCGATGCCCCACAGGACGTTGTACCCCACCGCTCCGGGGACCGGCTCCCAGGTGGCGACGGCATTGCGCCGGTCGCGGTCGCGCCGCACGGCGAGCCCGCGCGGCGTCGCCGGAGGGGTGCCGCGGCCGTTGCCGAAGACCCGG
>DATLXT010000168.1:0-21169 GCA_035575475.1 Gemmatimonadales bacterium
GTCCGGGGATCCCCCCCGTCCGGGCATCCCTCCACGTCCGGGCGTCCCCCCCACATCCCGGCGCGCCCCACGGCATGTCCCGCATGCGCACCGCCCCAAATAACAACGTCCCGCATGCCACCGCGCCCCGCCTGACCGCCACCGCCCACCGTAACGCGCCCGGCGGGCGGGGGTCCTGCCCCGGTGGGTCCGGATCCCCACATGATCCACGCCCATCTGGCCGCGAAGATCGTCCAGGTCGCCGCGTCGTGCCGGGATCTCTCGGCGCCATCATGAGGTCTTTTAAGGCCGCCGCCACCCGGGCGGTCAATGCTCGGCGGGGGACGCCGGGCGCTCCCCTTTGGCAGCGCAACTACTACGAGAGGGTGATCCGCGATGAGGACGCGTTGCGACGGATTCGCTGGTACATCCTGGCGAATCCGGCGCGAGCGGCCTCGCCCGTTTGACACCGGCGGTTTCGGCCCCGCGTTGCGATCGGATAACGCCTTGCCACGCAGCGTGTTGACATCGTGTTGACCTGAGCGCCTAATAATGGGGGTGGGCCTCACGTTGGAGGTCCCGTGGCCCCACACCTGACGCTCTCCTGCCTCGGCAGTCCCCTGGTTCGGGATCCGGCAGGCGAGCCGCTGCGGTTTCGCACCCGGAAGCATCTCGCCCTGCTCGTTCGCCTCGCCGTCGAGCCCGGGAAGAGACTCACGCGCGAGTATCTGACGGAGCTGCTTTGGCCCGACGCGCCGGCCCGCCTGGCTGCGCATTCGTTGGCGCAGGCCCTGTCGGTGATCCGGGCGAAGGTGGGCCGCGAGCGGCTCCTGGTCCAGCGGACCGGCGTCGGGTTGGCCGAGGGCGCCGTGGACGTGGATCTGCACCACCTCGACCAGTGCGACGTCGAGATTCGCGGGACCTTCCTCGAGGGCTTCGACCTCCCGGCCGCCCGGCCGTTTGAGGACTGGACGGACGAGTGGCGGGCGCGCTTGCTTCCCAGGATCCGCGATTGCCTGGTCCGACAGATGGACGCGGGGCGGCGGCTGGGTGATTTCGCCACGGTCGAGCGGCATGCCCAGGTCCTCTACGAAATCGACCCGCTGAGCGAAGACGCGGTCCGGGGCATCATCGAGGCCCGGGCTTGGGTGGGCGACCGTACCAACGCCCTCAAGGCCTTCGCGGCCTACGAAGCTCGACTGGTCGAGGAGCTGGGTGCGAAGCCCGGCCCGGAGCTCCAGCGCATGGCCAACCTTCTGCGCGAAGGTCGCCCCAGCTCGCGCCCCCAACCGCGGGCGGTGGGCGAGCCCGGGGAGCGCGCCGAGCGGCGCTTCGAGCCCGAGACGCTGATCGGGCGCGAGCGGGAGTTCAGCGTGCTCTACGACGCCTGGCTGGCGGCCCGGCAGCGGAAGCCGGGGATCGTCGTGCTGACGGGCGATCCGGGGCTGGGCAAGACCACGCTCGCCAACGCGTTCGCGTCCACCTGCCAGCTCGAAGGCGCCGTCATCGCCCGAGCCCAGGCATACGACGCCGAGCGAGAGCTTCCCTTCGCGGTGCTCTCGGAGTTGGTGCGCCAGCTCGCCATCCAGCGCGCCATCGGGTGCGCCGACCCGGAGGCGCTGTCGGAGCTGACCCGCCTGACGCCGGAGGTGGCGGCGCAGTTCCCGGGGGTGCCCAAGCCGCTCGAGTGGGCGGCCGAGATCGTGCCGCTCCGGCTGGCCGACGCGTTCGTCAAGACCGTAGCCGCCGCGGCGGAGGAGAGCCCGGTGGTGCTGGTGGTGGACGACGTTCATGCGGCCGACAACGCTTCGGCCGCGATCCTGCACATCGTAGCACGCAAGCTCCCGCCGGCCCGGCTGCTCGTGATCCTCGCCGCCCGCTCGGCCGAGCTGCGCGCTTCCGGCGCTCCGGGGGCCCTGACCTCGGATCCGGCGATCGAGGCGCTGCGGGCGATCGACCTCGAGCCCTTGCCCGACGACGCGGCCGCTCGGCTCATCCAGCGGAGCTGCCACACGACCGGCGACGGCGCTCCCGAGCTGCCGCTGGATCGCATCCTCCGGGCCGGCCGCGGGAATCCGCTGGCGCTCGAGTTGCTGACTCGGGAGTGGGTGACGCAGGGCCCCGAGTCGCTGCTGCGCGACCTCGAGGCGATGAACACCCAGCCCGCGGCGGCGATCGGGATTCCCCGCGCCATCAAGGCGGTGTTCGAGCGCCAGGTGGCTCGATTGGACCGCAAGACGCGATCGGTGCTCGATCTCGCCGCTGTGCTCGGCCGCCGGTTGGCCGACCTCTCGTTGTACCGGGCCGTGGATTGCACCCCGGCGGAGGCCGCCGAGGCATTTGGCCGGCTGCGGGACGAGGGGTTCGTGCGGGAAGTGCACGGGGATATCGAATTTCGGAACGAACTGATTCGGGCTCAGGCGTACTACGCGATTCCGGCGGCGGGGCGGCAGCATCTGCATCGGAGCGTGGGGGAGTTGCTGGCGAGTTCGCGGCAGGATCGGGCGAAGGCGGCTCTGGAGACAGCATGGCACTTCCTAAGGGCGGGGGATTCAGAGCGTGCCGCGCCCTACGCGCTCAGCGGTGCCGAGCTCAGCCGGAGTGTCGGCGCCCCGTTGGAAGCGGAGGAGATACTTCATGCCTTGCTTGCTCGTCTGCCGGGAGCCCAGGTTTCCCTTGACGTTCACCTCGTTCTCGTCCGTGCCCTTCTCGATCAATCCAAGGCAGGAGACGCGATCCCACATCTGCAAGTGATCCTAGGTGACCCCACCATCAGCGTGGACATGCGAGCCGAGGCGAGCGTGCTACTAGCCACTGCCGAGTACCTACTTAACCGGTTCACGGGACGACTCTTTGTCACAGCGGCAGAGGGAGCTCTTGAGGCTGCAGCCGAGGCCGGCAATGGCGAGATCCTGCTTAAGGCGCTTTTCGAATATGCGCGCGCAGGATCGGAGTGTGGCAACGAAGGAATGGTCGCCACAACCCGCCAGCGTATTCAGGACCTTGTGAGCTCCGATCGAGCAATTGCAGAGTCACCGCGAGCGCACCTCACTTTGGCCTACTGTCATTGGTACTTCTACGATGCGGGGCGCGCTCTCGAGTCGCTCCAACGAGCGCAAGAGCTTTTGGTAGGATCGACGGATCTACCGCTCCTCTGCATGTGCCACTCCGGCGTCGGCGTCGCAATGTCGAGTCTGGGCGAGAGCGATGCGGCGTTGAACGCGTTTCTACAGGCCCTACAGTTTGCGCGCAAGACAGGGGACGACTCACGAGCATCAATCATAGCTTCGAACATTTGTACGGTTCATAGCCACGCCGGGAGGTTCGAGGAGGCAATCCGCTACGGGCGGCTGGCGATCGAATACGGGAGACGGGCACCAACCCAACCCGGCATGGGGGCTGTGTACACCAACCTCATCGACCCCTACTGGCTTACTGGACGTCCCCAAGAGGCCATCCACGCGCTGGAGATGGCGCGGCGTTGGGTGCAGGACAAGGAACCAAACTGGTACAGCAGGGCCGGGGTTCTGTGCGAAGGTGCCGGCCTAGCCTTGATGCAGGGAAACCACCCTCTGGCACTAGCGCAAATCGCGGCGCTCGAACGCGAGGGAAAGGGCGGCGAACGCTCGGTCCCGCTTGCAGGATTCTACCAGCGCCTCCGTATCTTCAGGGCAGCTCATGAGCATGGGCTCGACGTTGCGTTTGAGATGGCTCATGCTGCCGAAGAGGCGTTTCGCGGCCTCCACCCGCAACATTACCTTGATGTTGTCACGGCTACGGCCTGGCTGGAAAAGAAGGCACACCGAACCTACCCCGCCCGGGTCATCGAAGCTGTGGATTGGTGCGCGAAAGCCGGGATGCGCGGACGACTTGCTGTTATTGTGGCTCAAGGTTTCCTCGAGCCACAGCTCACCGCGGGGATCGAGTCACGAGGCATGGCTCTCATACCTTAAGGGCGCCAGAAGATAGCCAACCTGGCTATACCGCGAGCCGCGCTGTGATCGCTGTCTCCCGGACAATCCCTCTCGACGCCTCCCCAGGGCTACCGCTCCGCGTCGTCACCTCTGCGATCATCCTCCGGATCGCCGAAGATCGGACAACTATCTCCGCAAGCCGCGGGTCGAACTGACGACCCGCGTGGTTTCGAATCTCCTCCACGACCCGATCGTACGGTAACGCACGGCGGTAAGGCCGGTCTGTGGTCATAGCATCCAGGGTGTCCGCTATCATGATCACACGGGCGCCCAAGGGGATGCGATCTCCGGCAAAGCCATCTGGATAACCGGTACCGTCGTAGTTTTCGTGATGGTGGCGGACAGCCTCAGAGATCGTGCCCCTCAAGCTGGAAATCGTCGCAACCAACTCCGCGCTGCGAACCGGGTGCGATTGCAACAGCTTCTTCTCATCCACCGTAAGCTTGCCATCCTTGCGCAGCAACGGTGCGTACTCCTCATAGATCTTCCCCACATCGTGCAGCAACGCCGCCGTCGCAATCTGCTCAACATGCCTGTTCGAGAGGCCGGCCTCCTTAGCGATGATGCGCGCGTACTCCTTAACACGCTGAGAATGACCCGATGTGTAGGGATCCCGAGCTTCTATGGCTTTTACCATAAGATCCAGCAAATCCCTGCCAGACTGCTCAAGGCGCAGATTCTGCACATAGATATGGCGTACAACGAACAACGGGATCACAACGGATACGAGCCCCAGCAACTGACGCTCACCATATAGAAACGCCAACAGTGCCGGCAGGGGCAGTGCCAACACATCATACATGGCGGATCCACCAAACAGCCTCGCCCAAGTTGGCCGAAACCCAAGGCCCTCGGACAACGACACCGCTAAGCTGACAGTGAGAGAGCTCGCGGCCAGGTAAAGAACGCCAGCCCCCAGCACAGGCAGCGCGCCGAGCTGAAGATCGACAAGCGTCGGATTCCCACCGAGCACTTCGTATGTCGAACCCGCCAATCCGATGGCAAGCACTTCCTTCGAAGCATTGAAGAGCACCTTGATCCAGGGCTTCTTCCGTACAAAGAGATCCACCACGAAGAATGTAGTCCCACCGATGAGCATCGCCCACAGCTGGTCGAACAAGAAGACGGCAGCGAGGAACGGGATGAACGAGATCGACATCGTTGCCGTTCCAACGAAGAGGCTGACGGAACTCAGTTCAGCCGCAAAGGCGACGCCGAGAAGAGCTACAAGGGCGTTGAGGAAATCGTTTGAATCCGACCACTGCGCGTAGCGTGCAGCAAGCACCAATGCGGCCAGAGCACCTGCGACAGTGCTGGCAACATAAAACCTTAGAACGCGCCTGCCGTCGTGCTCTGGCTGCATAGAAAGGGGGGTGGCCCCAAACCCTTCGCTACCATCCCACCGTTGCGTTCGCGAAAAAAGTCCGCAAGATCGCCCCGAACAGTACTGCGAGCAGGTTCAACATCGAGCGTCTCACCTCCTTACCCGACCTGCGAGTCGCCTCGTCAAGCCCGTGGAGTGGCACGTCTCGCTATGACGTACCCGACGCTCCGCTCGTCTCCTGTCCGCTCAACTCCGCTCTAGGTAGCGATGACTGGGGCCCCCGTTTCCAAGATGTCCGTGTACCTCAGGCCGCCTTCCGGCGCCGCAATGCCTGCCGCATCGCGTCGATGATCGCCGGCATCCCGTCGGCCTTGTTGAGTATGGTCTCCACCCCGAGCCGCCGCAGCCGCTCCTCATCCTCCGGCCGCACCCCGCCCGTCACCACCAGCACCTCGGCGTCGAGCGTCCGCCCGGGCTCCAATAACCGCCGGATCACCTCGTACCCGTTCAAATCCGGCAGCGCGTAATCCAACAGAATCAGCCCCGGCTGCGTCCGCCCGATCTCGAGCAGCGCGTCCATCCCGTTGGTCGCCTCCACCACCTCCACATCCAGCTCCGCCATCTCGATCGTCCGCACCAGCGCCCGCAGGTAGGAGGGATCGTCCTCCACCACCACCACCGTCTCGGGACCCCCACCCCGCAAGAGCTCGGGCGGCACCGGGATCTCGTGCGCCCGCAGGAACTCCACCAGGTCGCTCTCCAACACCCGGCGCCGCCCCGTGGGCGTCCGGTGTCCCTTCAAGTGCCCCTGGTCAATCCAGTTGGCCACGGTCGCCGGCGAGACCTGACACACCCTCGCCACCCGCTGCGTGCCCCAGTATCGGCTGGTTTTCTGAGAACCCACGGAACCCGAAATACCGCTAAAACAAAAAGTCCGCCAGGGGGGATGTGGCTTCGACGCCACAGGGGAGCCCCGGCGGATCCCCTAACCCTTTGTGAGGACTACAGTTGTCGCGAATTGTAACAGTTTGCTAACGCCGGGCGTCGGTCCAGCGATTGGTGGCATCCAGCACCGCCAGTACCGCACTCCGCTCCGGACTCTCCCGGATTTCACAGGTCCCCGTGAGCAGTTGCGCCTCCCGCCCTCCCAACCCGTGCACCGCCGCCATGACGAACTTCCGCTCGAAGGCGTCCACGATGATGGCCCCCTCGAGCGCGATCGAATTGTCGGGCAACAGCTCGTCGAGGCACGCCGCCGCCGCCCGGGCTGCGGTCTCCACCCGGTTCCGCGGCGTGTCCGTCCCCATCTCGTGCGCCTCGTGCTCCTTGTCCTCGAAGGCCAGCCGCACGCTCACCACCACCCGCTGAGGCCGGTCGGCCGGCCGCACCTCCAGCCCCTTGAACGTCACCACCCGCTTCTTGGCCCGGGTACGGACCGCCTCCTCCTGCATCTCCTCGATGGGACTGATGTCCGCGGTCTGGGCCACGCTGATCTTCCGATGGTCCACCTTGAGGCCCAGCTGGGCCATCAGCGCGGATTCGATATTCCGCACGACCTGCTTGGGCTGGACGTCGTTCCGGGTTAGGACATGGATTTCAGTCACCTCACCGAGCGGCGACACGACGACCCGCGCCGACAGGATGCCGGTCAGGCTCGCGATGAGGTTCTCGGCCCGCTTCACGCCCCAGGGATCGGGCACCGGAGGCGGGTTGAGCGGCAAGGGCTCCTGCTGGGAGGGCTCGCCGGGCGTACGCGACGGCTTGGATGGAGTCACGGTCATTTCTCTCCTGTGGCCACCTGGTTCCGGCCTGCGGCTTTCGCCTTGTAGAGCGCGCGATCCGCCGTGACCAGCACATCTTCCCGTTCTTCTTCGGCCGGATTGAAGGCCGCCACCCCGATGCTCACGGTCACCAGCCCCTCGGGGTAGCCCATTCGCCGGCCCACCTCCTCCACCCGACTCCGAACCTTCTCCGCCACCCGCCGCCCACCCTCCAGCTCCGTCCCCACCAGCACCACCACAAATTCGTCTCCGCCGTAGCGCGCCGCCAGGTCCGTGAGCCGGATCACCCGCGCGAATTCTTTCCCTACCGCCCGGAGCACCTCGTTCCCCACCTCGTGGCCGAACCGGTCGTTGACCTGCTTGAAGTTGTCCAGGTCGCAGAACAGGACCGCGAAGGGGTCGCCCGAACGCCGGGACCGGGCGGTCTCGGTGGCCAGCCGGTCGCGCAACACCCGGAAGCTGGCGAGGCCCGTCAGTGCGTCCACCGCGGCCTGGAGCTGGGCCTGGCGCGCCTCCTTCTCCAGGTACGGCGGACACGACTTCAGCGTGGTGCGCCCGCGAGCCGCCGCTTCCGCGAAGGTCCGGCAGGTCGGATACCCGCACGCCCCGCAGTCCCAGGGCCGACCGTTGGGAGCGAGGCCGATGCGCTCCAGAATGTCCTCGACCGCCTCGACCGAGGGGCGGTGATTGGTCCGCTCGATGGGGAACACCGCCCCCACCTTGGTGCCCCCGGCCAGCTCGAGATCCACCACCGGCCGGGGAGCCCGGGGCGGCTCCGTGGCGTTCACGATCTCTCGCCGCCAAAACAGCGCCTCCCGCGGACCCAGCAGGGGGTGGTCGAGGCACCCCTCGCAGGGCAGGATGTCCACGAAGCCGAGATCGATCCGGTGCACCGCGACCGCCTGCGCCACCGCCTCGAGCTGGGAAAGCCCGCGGAGCTTCCGGAACCGTCGGCTGGCGTGCCGCTCGGCCATCAGGAGCTCGAGCGGCAGCCCCCCGGCCGTGCTCCAGTGCCGGCGCCGCTCCTCGGGCAGACGGCTGAAGTGGAGCGGCTGGTCCTCGATCCGCACGCCCCGGCGCTCGATCAGCTCCCGCAATTCACCAAAGGTGATAGCCGCGTCCACGTCGTCCCCACCCTCGGTGATGCACACCCCGGCGTACACGATGGGAACGTCGGCCCCGTAGCGCTGGCGCAGGTAGCGCGCCTCGGCGGTGATCGGCGTCGCCACGGGCGCGAGATACGGGATCAGCTCGGGATACTGGGTGCGCACCGTCTCGACCACCACGGGGCAGGTGCTGCGAATCAGAGTCCCCCAACCGTCCTCGGACCAGAGTTTGAGGTACTCCTTCGCCACCAGCTCGTCCCCCAGGACGCCGCGGTGGACGGTCCGGAACCCCGCGGCGTAACAGGCGTTGATCACCTGCTCGGGCGTGGCCGGGTAGAAAAACGCCGCCGCCTCGACCGAGAGAATCAGAACCGCGCGGCCGCTCAGCGCGAATTCCAGGGCGCGCGGGTAGTCGCCCGTGGCGACGATGGCTTCGTGAGGGCACGCGGGCAGACAGAGGCCGCACCGGGTGCAGGCCTCGTCCACGATCCGAACCTGCTCGCCCCTGACCTCGACGGCGTCGGCGGGGCAGACGCGGACGCACGCCAGACACGCCACGCACTGGTCCGGGGCGATTCTAAATTGCACGGACGATCCGGCCCGGGCGCGTGGGCCGCGGAAAGAGTTCGCCTAATGTGCGACGGGCGTCGCACCCTGTCAACACGAACACCTGATCTTTCGCCCCGCGGCCCGAGCGCGGTGCTCAGGCCAGCGCGTATTCCTTGAGCTTCCGGTAGAGCGTTCGCTCGCCGATGCCGAGCAGCTCGGCGGCCCGGCGGCGATTGCCGTGGGTCTCCTTGAGCGCCGCCTCGATCGCCGCGCGCTCGACGTCGGCCATGGTCATGCCCGAGCGGTAGATCACGGCGGGCTCGCTCGCCGGCTCGGGCTCGACCTGGCCGATGCCGACCGGCCCCGGGGCGGCCCCCCCGGGCCCCACCTCGATGACCTCGACCCGCGGCGCCGCGGGCCGCTCCTCCATGCGCCGCCGCAGCTCCTCCACCTGGAGCTTGAGCTCGACCAGGCTCCGCAGGATGAATTCCAGCTCATGCCCCGCGACGTCCCGCACCGCCCCGGGCACCGGAACCGGAAGCCCGCGGCCCCGCTCCCGGATCTCGCGGGGGATGTCGGCGGCGCGGATCTCGCCCTCGGGCGCCAGCACCACCATGGACTCCACCAGGTTGCGGAGCTGGCGCACGTTGCCCGGCCAGTCGGCGTCCACCAGGAGCTGGAGCGCCTCCCCGGTGATGCCCCGGAAGCGCCGGTCGTGGGTCCGGGCGAACTCGGCGATGAAGCGGCGCACCAGGAGGGGGATGTCGCTCTTCCGCTCGCGGAGCGGCGGGAGATAGATGTACAGGACGTTGAGCCGGTAGAAGAGATCGTCGCGGAAGCGGCCCAGCGCCACCGCCTCCTTCAACGACTTGTTGGTGGCCGCGATCACCCGCACGTCCACCTTGATCGGCTGGGTGCCGCCCACCCGGAAGAACGAACGGTCCTCCAGCACCCGCAGCAGCTTGACCTGGGTCGCGGGCGGCATCTCGCCCACCTCGTCGAGCAGAATGGTGCCGCCGTCCGCCAGCTCGAACCGTCCCAGCCGGCGCTCGGCGGCGCCCGTGAAGGCCCCCTTCTCGTGGCCGAACAGCTCGCTCTCGAGCAGGGTCTCGGGAAGGGCGGCGCAGTTGACCGCGATGAACGGCTTGCCCCGCCGCGGCGAAAGGTCGTGGATCGCCCGCGCCACCAGCTCCTTGCCGGTCCCCGACTCGCCCTCGATCAGGACGGTCGAGGTCACGGGCGCCATCTGCTCGATCTTCACCAACACTTCCTGGATGGCCGGTGACTCGCCGATGATGCCGGTGCGCTCCTGGAGCCGGCGGCGCTCGATGAGCCGTCGCACCGTGGCCACGACTTCCGCCGGATCCGCGGGCTTGGCCAGATAGGCGGTGAGGCCGAGGGAGCGCGCCAGTCCCTTGGCGTCGGGGTCCGTGGCCTCCACCAGCCCCAGCGTGGAAATCGAACGGTCCCGGGCCAGGGCCAAGAGCTGGGCCACCGAGGACTCGTGCAGCGCGCACGTCAGGATCAGACAGTCGGGCTCCCGCCGGCGCAGCTCGCTCCGCACGTCGTCGAGCGACGTGGCCAGCGCGGTCTCGAACCCGGCCGCCTCGAGCGCGGCGTTGATCCGCACGGCCGGCTCGAGGTCGGCGGTGGTGATGAGGACGCGGTCAGACATCAGACACGAGGCATCAGTGGTCCGTGGGCGAGCCGCTCACCAGCTCGACCGCGTGTTCCAGGATGTCGTCCAGCACCGCCAGCCCGTCCCGGACGCCGCCGGGAGATCCCGGAAGGTTGACGATCAGGGTCCGCCCGCGGACGCCGGCGCGGCCCCGCGAGAGCCAGGCGCGGGGAAACCCCCGCGCCGCGCGCGCCCGCAGCGCCTCGGCGATGCCGGGAGCTTCCCGCTCCAGCGCCGCCGCCGTGGCCTCGGGCGTCACGTCCCGAGCCGCGAGCCCGGTGCCGCCGGTCGTGAGAATCACGTCCACCTCCCCCGAGTCCGCCCAGCGCACCAGTTTCCCGGCGATCCGGTCGGCCTCGTCCGGTACGATGCTCCGGACCACGACCTCGTACCCCCTCGCCGCCGCCCAGTCGCGGATCGCGTCCCCCGACGTGTCCGCGCGCCGGCCTTGGGCGCCCAGGTCGGAAACCGTCAGGATCGCGACGCGCACCGTCCCTTCTCGGTCCACCCCTTCTCGCCTTTCCCTCCCGTTCCGCCCCTAGCGCTTGGTCCGATGCGGCACAAACGGCAGCTTCACCACCTCCGCCGCCACCCGCCGCCCGCGCACGTCTATCTCGATCCGCGTGCCCGGCCGGGCGCGAGCCGCCGGGAGGTACGTGGTCCCGATGGCCGCGTTGACGGTCGGCGTGACGGTGCCGCTTCGGACCACATCCACCTGGCGCCCGTCGAGGTACACCGGGTAGCCCGGCCGGGCCACCGCCCGCGGTTCCGAGACCCGAAACCCCACCAGCCGCCGGGTGACGCCTTCGAGCTTCTGGCGCTTCAGCGCCTCGAGTCCGGTGAAGGGCGCTCCCTTGTCGAGCTTGACGATGAAGCCGAGGCCGGCCTCGTACGGGGTGACGGTGTCGTCGATGTCGTTCCCGTACAAAGGCAACCCGGCTTCGAGCCGCAGGGTGTCGCGCGCGCCCAGCCCGCAGGGGGTGGCGCGGCCCGGACCCGCCAGGGCGTGCCACAGGGTCTCGGCATCCCCCGCGCGGCAGTAGAGCTCGAACCCGTCTTCGCCCGTGTAGCCGGTGCGGGACACGAAACACTGCACCCCGGCGACCGTGCCCTCGGCGAAATGGTAGTAGGGAAGCGCCCGCACGCCGACCTGCGTGAGGGCCCCGACCAGGTCCTCCGCGCCCGGACCCTGGACCGCGAGCAGGGCCACCTCGTCCGAGATATTGCGGAGCCGCACGTTGGCCCCGCCTTTCTGCGCCACCACGTGCTCCCAGTCTTTCTCGATGTTGGCCGCGTTCACCACCAACATCAGCTTGTCCTCGAAGCGGTACACCAGGCAGTCATCCACGAAGGTGCCCTGCTCCGTCAGGAGCGCGGAGTACTGCGCCTGGCCCGGCTTCAGGGCGCCGACGTCGTTGCAGGTCACGCGTTGCACGAAGGCGTTCCGATCCGGGCCCGTGATCTCGAACTCGCCCATGTGGGAAACGTCGAAGATCCCCACGCCCTCGCGCACCGCGCGGTGCTCGGCGGCGATGCCCGCGGGGTAGCTCACGGGCATCTCGTAGCCCGCAAAGGGCACCAGCTTCGCGCCGAGCGCCACGTGGACCTCGTGAAGCGGGACGCGCTTCAGAGTACCGGCCCCGGTCCCGCTCATGGCGCGGTCCCTCCCATCAGGGTGGCGAGGAGGGCCTTCTGCACGTGGAGCCGGTTCTCCGCCTCGTCCCAGACCCGGGACTGAGGACCGTCAATCACCTCGTCGGTCACTTCCTCGCCGCGGTGCGCGGGCAGGCAGTGGAGGAAGATGGCGTGGGGGTGGGCCAGCTTCATGAGCTCGGCGTCCACGGTGTACCCCTTGAACGCGTTGCGCCGCGCCTCGGCCTCGGCCTCCTGTCCCATGGACGCCCACACGTCGGTAGTCACCACATGGGCGCCCTCGACCGCCTCCTCCGGCACCTCGGTGACCATGACGCAGGCCCCGGCCCGCTTGGCCTCGTCGAACTTCTCATGGCTGGGCTCGAACCCCTCGGGGCACGCCAGCCGCAGCTCGAACCCCAGCACGGCGGCGGCCTCGAGCCAGCTGTTGGCCATGTTGTTCCCGTCCCCCACCCAGGCCACCCGCTTCCCCTCCCATCCACCCAGCGCCTCGCGCACCGTGAACAGATCGGCCAGCACCTGACAGGGGTGCGAGAGATCGGTCAGGCCGTTGATCACCGGGACCGCGGCGTGGCGGGCCAGCTCCTCGACCTCCCGATGGGCGAACGTGCGGATCATGATCCCGTTCACGTAGCGCGAGAGTACCCGGGCGGTATCGGCAATCGGCTCACCCCGGCCGAGCTGGATGTCCCGGGCGGAGAGGAACAGCGCGTGCCCGCCGAGCTGGTAGGTCCCCACCTCGAACGACACCCGGGTCCGGGTGCTGGACTTGGCAAAGATCATCGCCAGGGTTTTGCCCGCGAGGGGCGTCTCCCGGTAGTTGCCCGACTTCATCCGGGCCGCGAGATCGAACAGCCGCCCGATCTCGTCCCGGGTGAGGTCGGTGATGGCGAGGAAGTCCCGCTTGGCCATGATGATCCTGGGGAGCGGTCGGTCAAAATGACAGTGTCGCCTGGGAGGATTGTAGCCCGGTACGGGCGCAGCGACAAGGCGGTGCGCTTTACAGGATGTAGCGCCGCAGGTCCTCGTCGGAGAGGACGCGCCCCAGGCGCTCCCGGACCCGGGCGGCGTCGAAGACGATGTGTTTGCTGGGATATTCCGGCAGTTCGAAGAGGACGTCCTCGAGCAGGGTCGTCATCACGGTGTGCAGCCGGCGGGCGCCGATGTTCTCCATCTGCTCGTTGGCCTTGGCGGCGACCCGGGCGATCTCGCGTACCCCATCCGGCGTGAACTCGAGGGTCGCGCCTTCGGCCTGGCACAGGGCGGCGTACTGCTTGGTGAGCGCGTTCTCGGGCTCGGTCATGATGCGGACGAAGTCGTCCTCGCCCAGCGGCTGGAGCTCCACCCGGATGGGAAACCGCCCCTGGAGCTCGGGGATCAGGTCGGAGGGCTTGGAAACGTGGAACGCGCCCGCCGCGATGAAGAGGATGTGGTCGGTGCGGACGTAACCGTAACGGGTCTGAACCGTCGAGCCCTCGACGATGGGGAGCAGGTCCCGCTGCACGCCCTCCCGCGAGACATCCGGCCCCACGGTGCCCCGCTCTCCCGCGATCTTGTCGATCTCGTCGATGAAGATGATGCCGTGGTTCTCGACGCGGTCCAGGGCCTCGTTCACCACGTCGTCCATGTCCACGAGCTTCTTCAGCTCTTCGTCGATCAGGATGCGGCGAGCCTCGTGGAGGTGTACCCGGCGGCGCTTTTTCCGCTTGGGGAGCATCTCCTGGAGCATCTCCAGGAAGTTGAAATCGGTGCCCTCCATCCCCGGCGGCGGCTGCATCATCTCGAGCATGGGGTGGCTCTGCGGGGTGATCTCGACCTCCACCTCCCGCTCCTCGAGCTTCCCGTCCTTGAGCTGCTGGCGGAGTTTCTCCCGGGTGCGGCGGCGCCGTTCCTCGGCCTGGACGTCGGCCTCGACGGTCTTGGTGGTGACGTCGCCCTTGGAAGACACCACGAACAGCTGCCGGGCGGCCGCCTCGTCGCCCGGCGACGCCGGCCGGGGCGCGCCCGCCGGCTGCCGGGGCGGCTCCGGCGACGGTGGAAGCAACAGGTCGAGCAGGCGCTCTTCGGCCCGGGCTTCGGCCTCCGGGTAGACGTCGTCCTCCCGCTCGGTGCGCACCATGTTGATGGCGACGTCGACGAGCTCCCGGATCATGGACTCCACATCGCGCCCCACGTACCCCACTTCGGTGAACTTCGAGGCCTCGACCTTGAGAAAGGGCGCACCGGCCAGGCGCGCGAGCCGGCGGGCAATTTCGGTCTTTCCCACGCCGGTGGGGCCGATCATGATGATGTTGTTGGGCAGAATCTCGTCGCGGATCTCGTCGGGCGCCTGGGCGCGACGCCAGCGGTTCCGGACCGCGATGGCCACCGCCTTCTTCGCCTCGTCCTGCCCCACGATGTAGCGGTCCAGCTCGGCCACGATCTTCCGCGGCGGCAGCTCTTCGAGCCAGGGGAGCGGCTCCTGCGCCGCTCCCGATGCCGGGGCCTCGGGCGCCCGGTCGCCGGGCGCGGGAGGTTGGGTCGGCTCCGCCATCAGAGCTCCAGCACCGTCAGGTGCGCGTTGGTATAGACGCAGATCTCGGCCGCGATGGCCAGGGCCTGTTGCACGATCTCGCGGGCCGACAGGCCGGACGACTTGAGCAGGGCCCGCGCCGCGGCCAGGGCGTAGCTCCCGCCCGAGCCGATGGCGAGGATTCCGTCGTCGGGCTCGATCAGCTCACCGGCGCCCGAAATCACGTAGCCGTGCTCCCGGTCCGCCACCACCAGCAGGGCCTCGAGCCGTCTCAGCACCCGGTCCGAGCGCCAGTCCTTCGCGAGCTCCACCGCCGCCCGCGGCAGGTTGCCGGGATACCGCTCCAGTTTCTCCTCGAACTTCTCGAACAGCGTAAAGGCGTCGGCCGTGGCCCCGGCGAAGCCCGCCAGGATCTTCCCCCCCTTGAGCGCGCGCACCTTGGTGGCGTTCGCCTTCATCACGGTGTCGCCCACCGTGACCTGGCCGTCGCCCCCCATCGCCACCCGTCCATCGCGGCGCACACACAGAATGGTCGTGCTGTGAATGGATCCCGGCCCCACCGTTCCCCCGTCCGTCCCGGTTCACGCCCTGGGGTGCGCCTGGTGATACACCGCCCGCAGGCGCTCCACCGACGTATGAGTATACACCTGCGTCGTGCTCAGCGAGGCATGCCCCAGCAGCTCCTGCACGGCGCGGAGGTCGGCGCCCGCGTCGAGGAGGTGCGTGGCGAAAGAGTGGCGCAGGGAGTGGACCCGCACATCGCGTCCCCGCGCCAGCCCGTCCAGCATCCGCCGCACCGCCCGCTGGACGCCGCGCGCGCCCAGCCGGCGCCCCCGGCGGGTGAGAAAGACCGCCCGGCGGTCGCCCCCACCGACATCGGCCAGCAGAACGTCCCGGGCGCGGAAGTAGTTCCGCAGCGCGCGGGCGGCGTGGCCCCCCAGCGGCACCAGGCGCTCCTTCTTCCCCTTCCCCCGCACCTTCACCTGATCCGACACCAGATCCACGTCCGCCAGGTTCAGCCCCACCAGCTCCGCCAGCCGGATCCCGGTCGAGTAGAAGAGTTCGAGGATGGCGAGGTCCCGCAGCTCGGCGAAACCGCCGCCAGCGGCCCGCGCTGCCGCGTCGGCGAACAGCCGCTCCATCTCGGCGCGATCGAGGTAGGTGGGGAGCGGGCGGGCCCGGCGCGGGGTCCGCGCCGCCCGGGCCGGATTCACCTCGATCCCGCGGCTCAGGTTGAGGAACCGGTAAAAGGTCCGCAGGGCCGACAGCGCGCGCGCCACCGACGCGCGGGCCAGGCCCCGGCGCTCCAGCGCGCCCAGAAACCCGCGAATCGCCAGCCGGTCCACGCCGGCCCAGCTCCAGCTCCCCCCGTAGAAGTCGTCGCAGAACGCGGCGAACGCCGCCACGTCGCGGGCATACGCCTTCACCGTATGCGGGGAGTCGTTGCGCTCCTTGGCGAGGAAAGCGACGAACTGCGCGAGCTCAGACGACCGCATGCGTGCCGGCGCGGACCCGCTCCGCGAACCGCTCCATCTCCCCCAGCGCCCGCTCCACCAGCAACTGTTTCTTCCGGGCCCGATCGCGAACCGGCTGGTCCAGCGGCTCGAGCAAGCCGAAGTTCGCGTTCATGGGCTGGAAGTGGACGGGGTCCGCCTCCCGCAGATGGCGATACAGCGCCCCCAGCATCGTGGTGGGCGGGGGGAGCAACGGCTCCTCGCCGGCGAGCATGCGCGCCAGGTTGATCCCCGCGAGGATCCCCGTGGCGGCGGACTCGGTGTACCCTTCCACGCCCGTGAGCTGCCCGGCGAACAGCACCATCGGATCGTCCCGGGTCGAGAGAAACGGGGTGAGCGCCGCCGGCGCATTGATGTACGCGTTGCGGTGAACGCTGCCATACCGCAGGAACTCCGCGTGCCCCAGCCCCGGGAGGGTCCGGAAGATCCGCTGCTGATCCGGAATCTTGAGGCGGGTCTGGAAGCCCACCAGGTTCCACATCTGCGCCGCCCGATCTTCCTGGCGCAGCTGCACCACCGCGTAGGGTTCCCGGCCGGTTCGCGGGTCGGTGAGGCCCACCGGCTTCATGGGACCGAAGCGGAGCGTGTCCGGCCCCCGGCGCGCCATTTCCTCGATGGGCAGGCACCCCTCGAAGTAGGGGGTCCGGTCGAACTCGTGGTGCGGCTGGAACTGCTCACCCGCGAGCAGGGCGGCCACGAACGCGTAGTACTCCGCCGCGGTGAGCGGGGCGTTGAGGTAGTCTTCGCCTCCACCCTTCCCGTAGCGCGAGGCCCGAAACAGCCGCGCGAGGTCCAGCGAGTCGGCGGCCACGATGGGGGCGATGGCGTCGAAGAAGGCGAGCGACCGCGTGCCCAGCCGCCGCGTGATGGCCTGGGCCAGCGCCTCCGAGGTGAGCGGCCCGGTGGCGACCACGCCCGGCGACGGGAGATCCGTCGCCTCGGCCCGCGTCACGCTGACCAGCGGGTGGGAGCGGATCCGCCGCTCGACCCCCTCGGCGAACGCCTCCCGATCGACCGCCAGCGCCGCACCGCCCGGGATCCGGGCCTCGTCCGCCGCCTCGAGGACGAGGCTCCCGAGCAGGCGCATCTCGGCCTTGAGCAGGCCGTGCGCGTTGGTGAACTCGGTGGACTTGAACGTGTTGGAGCAGACCAGCTCGGCCAGCCGGCCGGTCCGATGCGCCGGGGTCATGCGGGCCGGCCGCATCTCCCACAGGGTGACCCGCACCCCGCGCCGGGCCAGCGCCCAGGCGGCCTCGCTCCCCGCGAGCCCGCCCCCGATCACCGTCGCCGTCAGCCCGCGGCCGACTCCGCCGTCACCGGCTCCTCGAGCCGCACCTCGTGCCCGCACTTCATGCACGTGCGCGTCACCCCGCTGGTCTTGGTCTGGCGCTGTTCCATGCCCACGAAACCGCATGCCGGGCAGGCTACCGCCACCGGTTGGTTCCAGGTCGAGTAGTCGCAGTCCGGGTACCGGAGACACCCCCAGAAGTTCCGGCCCCGCCGGGTGCGGCGCTCGGCGATGTCGCCCTGGCCGCACTTGGGGCAGGTGATCCCCAGCGGCACGGGCTGGGTGTGCTTGCACTTGGGATACTGGGTGCAGGCCAGGAACTCGCCGTAGCGCCCGGTCTTGATCACCATGGGCGACCCGCACTTGGGGCAGGCGAGGTCGGTGGGCCGGTCGGGGACTTTGTGCCGCAGGGAACGCGAGTAGGGGCACGGCTCGGGGTACCGCTCGCAGGCCAGATAGGGCCCGAACCGCCCGCTCTTGACCGTCAGTCGGGACCCGCATTTGGGGCAGCGCTCGCTCGAGAGCCGGGAGAGATCGTGCACGTCGTGAATGATGGCTTCCACGTCCACCGCCTCGAGCTGTCGGGAAAACGGGCCCCAGAAGTCCTCGAGCACCTGCCGCCATCCCAGGTCCCCCTCCTCGACCTTGTCGAGCTCGGTCTCCATCTGGGCGGTGAACCCCACCTCGAACACCTCGGGGAAGCAGCGCTGCATCACTTTCCAGACCATCTCTCCCTGGGGCGTGGGCGCGAACCGGCGGTCCTTGGTGGTGGCGTACCACCGCTCCCGGAGGGTCGAGATGATGGCCGCGTAGGTCGAGGGCCGCCCGATCCCCAGCTCCTCGAGCTTCTTCACCAGGCTGGCCTCGCTGTAGCGGGGCGGCGGCTCGGTGAAATGCTGGGACGGCGTGATCTCGCGCACCGTGACCCGGTCGCCCGGGGCGAGGGCGGGGATGGGCCCCAGCTCGTCGGGGCTCTTCCCTTCCTCGGTCTCGTGGCCCTCGTGGTAGAGGGCGCGGTACCCGTCGAACAGCACCCGCGACCCGGTGGCCCGGAACAGGAACCGGCCCAGGTCGAAGTCCACCGTGGTGAGCTCGTAGAGCTCCGGGGTCATCTGGGAGGCGACGAACCGCCGCCAGATCAGCTGGTACAGCTTGAAGAGGTCGGGCGCGAGGTAGCGCTTCAGGGCCTCGGGCCGGCGCGCCACGTCGGTGGGGCGGATGGCCTCGTGCGCGTCCTGGACCCGGGAGCCGCTCTTGCCCCGGTGCTGGTTCGGGACGGCGGGCAGGTAGCGGCCGTCGAAGTTGGCGCGGACGTAGTCCCGCGCCTGAGCCACCGCGCTCTCGGCCACGCGCACCGAGTCGGTGCGCATGTAGGTGATCAGGCCGACCGGCCCTTCCGCGCCGATCTCCACGCCTTCGTAGAGGGCCTGAGCCGCCCGCATGGTCCGCTTGGCCGAGAAACCCAGTTGCTTGGCGGCCTCCTGCTGGAGGGTGCTGGTGGTGAAGGGGGGCGGCGCGTTGCGGCGCCGCTCCTTCTTGGAGACCTCGGTGACGACGAACGGAAGCTTCGCCGCCTCCGCCACCACGGCCTGCGCCGCTTCGGCCGTCTTGATCTCGGGCTTGTGGCCGTCGAGCTTGTGCAGCCGGGCCAGGAACGCCTGGCCGTCCTTCTCCAACTGCGCCTCGATGGTCCAGTACTCCTGAGGCACGAACCGCCGAATCTCTTCTTCCCGCTCGCAGATGAGGCGCAGGGCCACGGTCTGCACCCGGCCCGCCGAGAGCCCGGTCTTGATGCTTTTCCAGAGCAGCGGGGACGCCTTGTAGCCCACCAGCCGGTCCAGGATCCGCCGAGCCTGCTGGGCGTCCACCTTGCGCTGGTCGATGTCCAGGGGGTTCGCCAGCCCCTGGGCCACGCCGTCTTTGGTGATCTCGTGGAAGAGCACCCGCCGCACCTTGTTGCCGTCGCCGATCTGCTCGGCCACGTGCCAGGCGATGGCCTCCCCCTCCCGGTCCGGGTCCGTGGCGATGAGGACGCGCTCGGCGGTCTTGGCCGCTTTCTTGATTTCGGTGAGGGTCTTGGCCTTCTCTTTGATGGTGACGTATTTGGGCGTGAACCCGTGCTCCACGTCCACGCCCAGCTCCCGCTTGGGCAGGTCGCGCACGTGGCCCACCGTGGCCTTCACCGCGTAGCCCGGGCCCAGGTACTTGCCGATGGTCTTGGCCTTGGTGGGCGACTCGACCACCACGAGCGCGCGGCCCTTGGCCCGCGCCCCAGCGCGGCCCCGGCGGGCCTTGGTCGCAGTCACGGGTTCCTTCTTAACAGCCACCAGTCAACCTTTCGTCAACGACGGAACGGGCATCTTTACCATGCCGCCCGGTCCCGCGCAAGTCTGATCACTTCTGCCGCCACCTGTTCGGCGGTTTTCCGGTCGGTGTCGATGTGCGCGTCCGACTTGAGGTAAGCCGCTTCGCGCTGGCTCAAGAGCTCGCGCATCCGGACCACCGGGTCCTCCCCTAATAACAGCGGGCGGGTTCCCTCCGGGCCGGCGCGCAGGGCCGCCGTCTCGGGGCGGGTCCGGAGATAGACGAACCAGCAGCGGTCCCGCACCGCGTCCAGGTTCCCCGGCTGCGCGGCCCAGCCGCCTCCGGGCGCGATCACCGACGGCTCGCGGCTCACCGCGCTCTCCATCTCCTTTCGCTCCATCTCTCGAAACGCCCCCTCGCCCTGCTCCGCAAAGATCATGCTGATGGGCTTCCCCTCCTTGCGGATCAGCACGCTGTCGAGGTCGACGAAGCCCGCCTGGAGCCGCTCGGCCACGAGCCGGCCGACCGTCGTCTTGCCCGAGCCCGGGAGCCCGATCAGCACAATGTGCTTCTTCACCGCGCGGTTCCCTCCGGGGCGGGCGCGTCCAGCGCGGCACGCGCCGCCAGGGCCGCTTGATACCCCTCGAAGTTCCGCCGCATCTCCGAGAGCGAGTCGCCGCCGAACTTCTCGATCAGGGCCTGGGTCAGCATCAGGGCCAGCATGGCCTCGGCGATGACGCCCATGGCCGGGACCGCCGTCACGTCCGAGCGCTCGGACTGCGCCTGCGCCCGGGCACCGGTCGCGAGGTCCACGGTCCCGAGCGGCGACATGAGCGTCGAGATCGGCTTCATGGCCACGCGCACCACCAGCGGTTCCCCCGTGGTCATGCCGCCCTCGGTGCCCCCGGCCCGGTTGCTGGCGCGCGCGAGGCCCGGGAGAATCTCGTCGTGCACCTCGGACCCCTTCCGTCTCGCCGCCTCGAATCCCAGGCCGATCTCGACGCCCTTCACCGCGGGAATGGACATCATGGCCTGGGCGATGCGGCCGTCCAGCTTGCGGTCCCAGGAGACGTGCGACCCGAGCCCCACCGGAACCCCGCGGGCCACCACCTCGACGACCCCTCCCAGCGTGTCGCCCGCGGCCTGGGCCGCGTCGATCCGGGCGATCATCTCGCGCTCGGCCGCGGGGTCGAGACAGCGCACCGGACTGGCATCGGCCCGAGCGTTCAGGTCGTCGGGGAGGGGCGGTGGGGCGGCGAGCGTCACGCCGCCCAGCTCGACCACGTGCGACCCGATGGTGACGCCGAACTGCTCGAGCAGGATCTTGCAGATCGCCCCGCAGGCCACCCGCGCGGCGGTCTCGCGGGCGCTGGCCCGCTCCAGAATGTCCCGGGCATCGCTCCGGTCGTACTTCAGGACCCCCACCAGGTCCGCGTGCCCCGGGCGCGGCCGGGTCACGCGCCGGCGGCGCTCGGTCCCCGGCGGGTCGGCCTCGGGCGCCATGACG
>DATLXT010000169.1:0-2916 GCA_035575475.1 Gemmatimonadales bacterium
TGACCCCGAAGGTATTGCTGGCGCCGTTGGCCACCACCGCCGTGAAGTCGTCCGAGGCGCGGGTCATGTAGTAGTTCAATTCGACCCGGCCGCCCAGTTCTCCCACCAGCGGGAAGCGATATCCCCCGGCGACGTTGCCGGCGAAGTTCGTGGCCGCGTCCTGTCCGGTGCGACGGACGTACAGCAACTGGACGCCGGCGGCCCCGTACCAGTGCGCGTCGAAGGCGTAATCCAGGCGAGCCTGGAGCTGGCCGGCCGTGGTGGTCGTTCCCCCGCTCTGGGCGCGGACCAGGTCGAACCCCGGCTCGAGCGCCCAGCGTCCGCCGAGGGGGACGATGGCGAACAGCGTCGGCGGCACGCTGGCTCCGGCGCTGGCCAGGAGGCTCGTGATGCCGGGGGCGGTGAACGCCGCGAGGTCGCTTTCGCCCACGAAGTGGGTCTTGGCGTACCCGCCGGCGACGCCGATCACGGGGCGCCAGAGTCCGGGGCGCGTCGCGCGCCGTGCCGGGGCGCCCGGGCGGGCGCCCAGGCGGGTGGAGACGCCCAGGGCCAGGGCGTAGACGTTGTAGGGGTCGATGTTGTCGGTCTTGCCCCAGGTGGACCACTGGGCCTCGATGCGACCGTTCAGCGTGCCGGTCAGCGCGGTCCGGTATCCCAGGGCGGCCTGCAAGCCGAACTGGGCTTCGTTGTCGGCGAGGCCGCTCGAGTAGTTCAGGCCGGCGCCGGCGGCGGCGTAGAGGTGGGGGGTGATGGCGTAGTCGGCGCGGGCCCCGAGCGACACCAGGTCGAGCTCGCCGCCGGTGGCGTCGGTGATGGCGGCGGCCGCGAACGACGGCTCGATGGCGAGCCGGGCACTGGCGGGCACGATGAAGAACAGCGTCGCCGGCGACGGCAGGGCCGACGAGAGGGAAAGGCCCGGGATGCTGAACAGGTCCTGGTGATCCGAGGCACCAGTCCCCGCCGGCTTCACGCGGGCGAACCCGCCCTGGACTCCGAACTCGGGAGTCCAGAGGTTCTGCGCGGCGGCGCCCGTCGCGGTGAGAGCGGCGAGCGTCAGGGCGGCCAGGAGTCGCTTCACGACATGGCTCCGTTGGTTGAAGGTTGACCGGCGGGGTGGTGGTCTCGCGACGACCGACGGGTCCGCCGGGCGCCACAAGCTCACCAGGGCGGGCCAAAAAGCAAAGGCCCGGCGCACCGCCCTTCCCTGCGGGGGGCCGGGTGCTATATTCCCGGGCGCATCTTTGTGAATACGTTCACAAGCCCCTTCGGTACCCGACTCACAGGAGACAGGCAATGCGGTGGAAGCTGATGGGCACGATCGCCGCACTGGGCGCGCTGGCGTGCGGCGGCGGTGAGCAGCAACAGCAGCAGGCCCAGCCGGCCGCGGGCTCGGTGGTCGAAGTGCGGATGACGGGGAACGGGACCACCACGGCCGCCTTCGAGCCGGCGACCCTCACCATCACCCCGGGCACCACGGTGCGGTTCATCAACGTGTCGGGCGGGCCGCACAACGTGGCGTTCTGGGCGGACTCGATTCCGGCAGGTGCGGCCGACATCCTGAACGCGGCGATGCCGAACCGGATGGACAATCTCTCCGGGCCTTTCGTCACCGCGCCGAACGAGACCTACGACATCACCTTCCCGGCGAACTCTCCCAAGGGAACCTACGGCGCGTACTGCCTGCCGCACCTCGCGCTGGGCATGAAGATGAAGATCACGGTGCAGTAAGCCCCGCGCTCCCCGCGACGTGCCGACGGCTCCGGGACCTGTTCCGGAGCCGTCGTGCTTCGTGCTGGGCGCGGGGTGAACGGGGCGTTACATTCGGAGAATCGCGGAGGGCCCCTGGCCGACGAGTTGCTGGAGCGCCTGCGAAGACTCCTCGCGCCGCGGTACGAGGTAGACCGCCGGATCGGCGCCGGCGGGATGGGTCTGGTGTACGCGGGCCGACACGTCCTGCTCGACCTCCGCGTCGCCATCAAAGTGCTGCGACCCGATCTCGCTTCGGCGAGAGCGGTCGAGCGCTTCCTCCGAGAGCCCCGCGTGCTCGCCAAGCTGGTGCACCCCAACATCGTTCACGTCTACGACACCAGCCCCGAGAGCGCGGAACTGTCGTACTACGTGATGGAGTACCTGGAGGGGGAGCCGCTGGACGCGCGGCTCGAGCGCGGGCCGCTCCCGCCCAAGCAGGCCGCGAGGCTGGGCCGCGAAATCTTGGAGGCGTTGGGTCACGCGCACCGGCGGCGGGTGATACACCGCGACGTCAAGCCGGGCAACATCTTCCTGGTGGACGGACGAGCGGTGCTCACCGACTGGGGCATCGCCAAGGTGTACGACGACCCGGCGCTGACGGGAGTCGGCCACCTGCCGGGTACCCTGGCGTACATGGCCCCGGAGCTGCTCGCCGGTGCCGAAGCCACACCGCAGAGCGATCTCTATGCCCTGGGGATGGTTCTGTTCCAAGCGGCGACCGGTCGGCCCTGGGAGGTCGGGATGCCGCTCGAGGCGGTGGACCAGGCGGGCCTTCCCCGCTGGTACGCGCAGGCGGTGCGCCGGGCGCTGCGGTGGGCCCCCGACGAACGGTGGCGTGACGCGGCCGAGTTGGCGAGCGCGCTGGTGCCCCGCGTGCCCGCGCCGCCGCCCCCCGTCCTGGTCGCCGGCGCGCTGGCTCTGCTCGGCACCCCGATCTACCTGCTCCGTTGCGGGCTCTTCGGCTGGTGCGGGGTCGCCCCGCCCGCGCCCCTGGTGCGCATCGAGGTACAGGGTGACGCGCCCGACACCGGCACCCTGGCGTGCGCCGTGGCCGGGGAACTCGATCGCTACCTGGACGTACGCGCCGGCTGTCCCGGTGAACGCCGCGGGGCCGGCCCCCCGAGCATGGTGCTCCAGGGGGCGCTGGCCCGGCGGGGCGATTCGGTG
>DATLXT010000170.1:0-5323 GCA_035575475.1 Gemmatimonadales bacterium
TCAGGGGTCGGTGGGAAGCCGCAGCCGCCACAGGTCAAGTCCCGGCTCGAGGCGAAGGACGCCTAAAATGCCAGGCCCCGGGACCGCCGCAAGTGCATGCGTCACACCGAAAGGCGAGGGGTCAGGCGGGCAGGCGGGTGGTAAATGCGCCGGCGCGCCTGGCGGAGCGCGGCCCGGCCCAGCCGCCCGATGACGCCCCGCCACCAGAGGGGCGCGGGCCAATAGCGCGCCCGGTGCCGCCGGCTCACCCGGTCAAGTCTTCCAGCATCTGGCGCATCTTCCGCGCCAGGGCTTCGATCTGGCGCAAGCCCGCCCGGGTCTCCTCGTCATACTGCGCCTCGTTGAGCAGCAACAGTTGGGTTTCGGCGAGGATGGCGGACAGCGGGTTGGACAGGTCGTGCCGCACCTGGCGCAGGCGTTCGGGGAGATCGGGCACCTACGGACCCTCTGCGCCAGTCGGGCGACGGGCCCGCTCGCACACGCCGATCCCCGAGCCGGCCCTGCCGGCACCCTGAGGCCGGCTCACTCCAGACCCCGCGGGCGACCGGTGCGGCGCATCCCTTGGGGCCGCCTTAGAGCAGGGAGCGATAGAGATCCCGCAGGTGGTGCTCCCTCAGGTCACGCACCGACTGCCAGAGGTCCTGCTCGCTCGTGGCACAGAAGATCTCGGCCGTGGTCCTTTCGAGCTCGGTGTCCGGTGCGCCGAACAGCACCCGGCCCCGCCAGATGCCATCGGGACTCTGGCGCAGCGCTAAGCGCACCGGAATGTCCTGCCCGTCGAACCGGATGGGGGTGAGATCGTGAACGACTGCATCGCGAGAGTCGGCGAGATGACTGCGCGCCGGTTGTGCGGGCATGCCGTCCCGTTCGGCTGGTTTGGGCAAAGATATACTGAACTTCCACTTACGCAATACGGGCCGGGCAGACCCGGACGCCCGGCCTCGCTTCACGCCCTCATGACACGATCCGGAACGGCACCGGGGTGAAGGTGACCAGGAACAGGGCCAGCGCGGTCCACGCCAGCCACCGGCGGGCGCGAGGGAGGGGACGGTAGACGTCAATGACGGGCGGGTGGCCCAGGCGGCCGCGCGAAAGCACGAGCACGAACAAGCCGAAGACCCACCACCCGGGCCAGGCCGAATACCACCCCAGCACCAGAATCACCCCGAGGAACGCGAGGGCGACCCGCTCCTTCCAGCGGGGAAGGGCGGCGAAGAGAATGTGGCCGCCGTCGAGCTGGGCGATGGGCAGGAGGTTCAGCATGGTCACGAACATCCCGACCCAACCGGCGAAGGCGAGGGGGTGGACGGCCAGGCCCGTGACCTCGCCCCACACGAGCGTCCGGAGGGCGACGGTGATCAGCGAATCCCCGAGCTCGAAGCGCTCGCCGCCCACCCACAGCAGCATCCCGTCGAAGCCCGCCACCGGTGCGCTGCGCGCCAAGCCGGCCCAGAGCACGGGAAGCGCCACCAGGAAGCCCGCGATCGGGCCGGCCCCGGCCACATCCACCAGCTGCCGGCGATCGGTGACGATGGTGCGGAGCCGGATGAAGGCTCCCATGGTGCCTACCAGCGACGGCAGGGGAAGCGGGATGAAATACGGGGGCGAGGCATCGAGGTCGTAACGGCGCGCCGTGAGATAATGGCCCAGTTCGTGCGCCAGCAGGATGCTGAGGAGGGGAACGGAGAACACCATGCCGGCCCCGAGGGCGCGGAGGAAGTCGCCCGGCGACTCGATTCCGGCGGGGAGGCCGAACAGCGGGCTGGCGGGCAAGGCGCCGGCGAAGGTGGCGCCGGCCCAGGAGGTGGTCACCAGGGTGGCGAGGAAGAGGCCGACGTGGAGCAGCCAGTTCTCGCGCCGGGCCGCCCGGCGGGGCCGGGTGAGGACCAGGTGTCGGTACCCGTCTTCGTCCGACCAGTACCAGCTCCCGGGCCATGCGTTCAGGGCGGCGCGGAGCTCGGCCGAGGGTCCGGCGTGGGCCGGATCTACAAGCGCGTCAATGACTTCGCGGTCCCGTACGGCTACGGTCCGCCAGGCGAGCAGGAACCGGGTCAGGTCCACTGCCGTACTTGACGCTGGGGTGAAGGGGCCCTACTATACAACTCTCGCACGCCTGTAGCTGTCGACGCTCCCATTACTCAGGCCAACACTCGATCACGCAACGCGGTCACGCCTCCACCCGAGGTTCCCTGCCGTAGGACTAACGGAGTCCGAGCACACGTGGATATCGCCGAACTCAAGAAAAAATCGGTCGCGGAATTGCACGCGATGGCCGAGAGTCTCAACATCACCAACTACTCGGGGCTGCGCAAGCAGGACCTGATCTTCCGCATCGAGCAGTCGCTCCTCGACTCCGACACCGTGCTCCGCGGCGAGGGAGTTCTGGAGATCCTCCCCGAAGGGTATGGCTTCCTGCGCAGTCCGGACTGGAACTATCTCTACGGCCCCGACGACATCTACGTGTCGCCCAGCCAGATCAAGCGATTCGATCTGCGCACCGGCGACACCATCATGGGCCAGGTCCGGCCGCCCAAGGAGGGCGAGCGCTACCTGGCGCTCCTGAAGGTCGAAACGGTCAACGG
This sequence comes from Gemmatimonadales bacterium, assembly GCA_035575475.1. GTDB lineage: Bacteria > Gemmatimonadota > Gemmatimonadetes > Gemmatimonadales > GWC2-71-9 > DATLXT01. The sequence goes on from DATLXT010000170.1 coordinate 2,583, forward strand.
TGAGGAACCCGAGAAGGCCAAGCACCGGGTCGCCTTCGACAATTTGCGCCCCCGCTATCCCGAGGAGCGCATTCGGCTGGAGCGCAAAGACGGCGACCTGTCGATGCGGGTGGTGGACATCCTCAGCCCCATCGGGAAAGGCCAGCGGGCGCTGATCGTCTCGCCCCCCAAGGCCGGCAAGACCATCCTGCTCCAGAAGCTCGCCAACTCGATCATCGAGAACCACCCCGAGATCTATCTCATCGTCCTGCTGATTGACGAGCGGCCCGAGGAAGTCACGGACATGGAAGAGAACGTGAAGGGGCCCAACGTCGAGGTGATCTCCTCCACGTTCGACGAGCCGGCCGACCGGCACGTGCAGGTGGCCGACATGGTGATCGAGAAGGCCAAGCGGCTGGTGGAGCACGGGAAGGACGTGGTGATCCTGCTGGATTCGATCACCCGGCTGGGGCGGGCGCACAACGTCGTCGTCCCCCATTCGGGCAAGATCCTCTCCGGCGGGGTGGACGCCAACGCTCTCCAGAAGCCCAAGCGGTTCTTCGGCGCCGCCCGCAACATCGAAGGCGGCGGCTCCCTGACCATCATCGCGACCGCGCTGATCGACACCGGGTCGCGGATGGACGAGGTCATCTTCGAGGAGTTCAAGGGCACCGGGAACTCCGAAATCGTGCTGGACCGCCGGATCGCCGAGCGCCGGATCTTCCCGGCCATCGACGTGCAGCGCACCAGCACCCGAAAAGAAGAGCTGCTCCTGTCCAAGGAAGAGCTCAACAAGGTGTACTTGCTCCGCAACTTCCTCGCCGACATGCCGCCGGTCGAGGCCATCGAGTTCCTGCTCGAGCGCCTGAAGCGCACCAAGACCAACGCCGAGTTCTTCCAGACCATGGCGCAGGGGTGAGGGCCGGTGGTGAGGGGCGGTTGCTAGGAGTGGACTGGGGCGAGCGACGGATCGGGCTCGCCCTTTCCGACGAGCGGCAGGTCCTGGCTCAGCCGCTCACCACGCTCACTCGCCGCCCCGGCAAGCGCTTCCCCCTGCCGCGACTGCTCGAGCTGGCCCGGCGCCACCGAGTCACCGGGGTGGTGGTCGGCCTCCCCCTGGAGGCCGACGGCTCCGAGGGGGATGCCGCTCGCGCCGCCCGCGCATTGGCCGACGACATCGCCCGGCGCTCCGGCCTGCCCGTGACTCTGGTGGACGAGCGCATGACGACCGCTCGGGTGCTGGAGACCGTCCGGGAACTGGGCGGCGGGACCCGCGGGCGCAAGGCCGATCTGGACGCGCTGGCGGCGACGCTGATCCTCCAGACCTATCTGGACACGAGACGAGGCGGCGCGACGTGAGCCCCGGTGCGCTCCCCCGGGCTCTGGGCGGGGCCGCCCTGGTCACCCTCGCCTGCACGGCCCAGCCGCACCGCGAACCCGAGATTCTCGTGACCATCCCCCGCGGCGCCACCTTCGACGCCGCGGTCGAGTCGCTCACCGCGAAGGGCGTGGTCGAGTATCCCGCCCTGTTCCGGGTGTACGCCCGTCTCCACGGGCTCCCCGGCGACTTGAAAAGCGGGATCTATCGGTTTCGCGCCGACGAGAGCTGGGGCACGGTGGTAGGCCGGCTGAAGAGCGGGCGCGGGGTGGAGATTCGCTTTACCGTCCCCGAAGGCCTGACGCTGGCCGAGGTGGCGGACCTGGCCCAGGCCCAGCTCGGCATCCCGCGCGACTCGTTGCTCGCCGCGGCCTCGGACCCCGACCGTCTCCGGGAACTCGGCATCGAGCGCCAGGCCGGCACGCTGGAAGGGTATCTCTTTCCCACCACCTATCTCGTTCCCGTGGGCATCCGCGCCCGGGAGCTGGTCCGGGTCATGACCCGCGAGTTCCTGGATCGCTGGGAGCCCGGCTGGGACGACCGCGTGAAGGCGCTGGGGTGGACCCGGCACGAGGCCGTGACGCTCGCCTCGATCATCCAATCCGAGACGCGCTACGCGCCGGACGCGCCTTTTGTCTCGGCCGTCTACCATAACCGCCTCAGCCGCGGCATGCGCCTTCAGGCCGACCCCACGGTGGTCTATGCGCTGGGCCGGCGGGTGTCTCGGGTGTACGAGAAGCATCTCACGGTGCGCTCGCCCTACAACACCTACCTGCGGGCGGGGCTTCCGCCCGGCCCGATCAGCCAGCCCGGCGACCAGAGCCTGCGCGCCGCGCTGTTCCCGGCCGAGGTGCCGTTTCTGTACTTCGTAGCCCAGCCGGACGGAAAGCACGTGTTCTCGGTGACCTACGCGGAGCACCTTCGAGCGATCCGCGCGATCCGGCGAGGAACAGCGCGCGGCGCGCCGTCTCGCCGCTGAGCCGGGCCGCCCCTCAGACCGCGGCCCTCCGGAGTTCCCGCGCCGCCGCCTCCGGATCGGCGGCCCCCAGGACCGCCGCCGTGACCGCCACCCCCACCGCGCCCGCGCCCAGCACCAGCGCGGCGTTCCGGGCGGTAATCCCTCCGATGCCGATGACCGGGACGCCCTCGGGCGCCAGCCGGGCGAGAGCCGCAACTCCCGCGGGGCCGAGCGGCGGCCCGGCGTCGGGCTTCGTGGCCGTCGCGAAACAGGGCCCCACGCTCCAGTAATCCGCCGGGGTCGCTCGGGCCCGGGCAGCCTCGTCCGGAGAGCCCACCGAGAGCCCGAGGATGAAGCCGGGGGGGACGTGGGGGCGGAGGGCCTCGAGCGGCGGGTCCTCCCAGCCGAGGTGAGCCCCGGCCGCGC
>DATLXT010000171.1:0-11198 GCA_035575475.1 Gemmatimonadales bacterium
CGGCACCAGGCGCGCCACAGGGCCAGGCCCAGTGCGGCGCGCGAGCCGGCGCGGAACACTGCCGCCGCGTGCCGCTCGGTTGCCGCCGCCACCGCGCGCCCCCACTCGGTGTCGGGTTGGGGAAACTGCGCCAGGACGGCCCGGGCGCCGCAGGCCGCGGCGTGCACGGTCAGTGCCAGGCAGTGGGTGGATCCGGTGCCGCCGACGGTGACACAGACCGTCCCGGGCGCGACATCGTCGAGCAGGAACTCCAGCCCGCGCACCTTGTTCCCGCCGTACCGGGCCGACGACCGGTCCTCCCGCTTGAGCCACAGGGCGCGGAGGCCCAGCGCTCCGGCCAGCGCCGGCGCGGCCTCGAGCGGCGTGGGCCACGCGCCCAGACTGCGCGGGGCGAAGGCCTGTCGTATCTTTGCGACGAGGTTCGCTGCCTCCGACATCCGCCCTTTCTGCCCTCGAGTGAACCGCGATGCGTGTTTCGACCGACTACATTCGTCACGCCGCCCGGGCCGCGCGGAAGTGTGCCGGCGACCCGCTGGGCGGCCCCCCCCAGCCCCCGGACCCCGAATTCTACAAGACACTGGCCAAGGCGCTCGAAGAGATCGCCGCGGGTTTGGAACAGCTGGGCCGGGAAGAATAAGCGCCGCCGGTGGAGCCGTACACCTACGTGGCCGAACCGGCGGCGCTCGCGGCCGCGGTGACGGCGGCGCGCCGCGAGCCGATCGTGGCGCTCGATACCGAGGCCGCGAGCTTCCATCGCTATGTGGACCGCATCTACCTGATCCAGCTCTCGACGCCTCAGGGCACCGCGCTGGTGGACCCCCTCGCCCTCGACGACCTGTCTCCCCTGGGCGCCTTACTCGCCGATCCGGCGGTGGAGAAGGTGTTCCACGACGCGGACTACGATCTCCGGATCCTGGATCGCGACTACGGCTTCCGGGCGCGGCGGCTCTTCGACACCCGGGTGGCCGCGCAGCTCGTGGGCGAGCCGGCAGTGGGACTCGCGGCCCTGTTGGAGAAGTACTGCGGGGTGAAGCTCTCCAAAGCGCACCAGAAGGCGGACTGGTCCCGGCGGCCCCTGCCGCCCGCCATGCTGGCCTACGCCGCGGCGGACACGCGGCACCTCCTGGACCTGCGCGAGGTCCTGGCGGCGCGGCTCGACGCCCTGGGCCGCCGGAGGTGGGCCGAGGAGGAGTTCGCCCGGCTCGAAGCCCTGCGGTGGAGCGGCGCCCTGGAGGCCGACGAAGCCTATCTGCGGCTGAAGGGCGCCAGGAGCCTCCGGCCCCGCCAGCTCGCGGCGCTGCGCGAGCTCTACCGCTGGCGGGAGGAACGGGCCCGGGCGGAGGACAAGGCGCCGTTCCGGATCATCGGGAACGAGGCCCTGCTCGCCGTGGCCCGGGCCCTGCCGACCACCCCCGAGGCGCTGGCCGCCCTCCCCCCCGGCGAGCTCCCCCCCGCCCTGGCCCGCCGGCACGGTCCGGCCCTGCTCGAGGCCGTGAGGCGGGCCCTGGCCCTGGCGGAGGATCGGCTGCCCGCGGTCGAGCGGGGTAAGCGGCCGCCCCGGGATCCAGAGCTCGACGCCCGGCTCGAGCGGCTCAAGGCGGCCCGCAACCGAGTGGCGGCGAGCCTGGGGCTCGACCCCGGCGTGTTGTGCGGCCGCGCGACGCTCGAGGCGGTGGCGCGGGCCCGGCCAAACGATCGCGCCGGCCTGGCCGCGGTGGGCGAGCTCCGGCGCTGGCAGATCGAGGTGCTGGGCGACGCGCTGCTGGAAGCCCTTTAGAACCCCATCATGGCGCGGATCTTCGGCTCGATCCGCTCCGGAGTCCAATAGGGCTCCCACACGATCTCGACGTCCACGTCCTGCACGCCATCGAGCGAGCGCACCTGGCGGTAGACGTCGTTCACGATCATGGGGCCCGCGGGACAGCCGGGCGAGGTGAGCGTCATCTTGATGTGCACGTCGCCCCGGTCGACCTCGACGTCGTACACCAAGCCGAGATCGACGATGTTCAGGTCCAGCTCCGGGTCCTTGACCTGGCGAAGAACCTGCCGGACGCCGTCTTCGGTGAGGGCGGTGGTCGTCATGCTTTCCCCGGCCAAGCTAGAGGGATGGCGGGCGCTCGCGCAACGGCACCCCCCGTGCCAGGCAGTGCCGCCGCTCGGCGATATGCCGATACACCCGCCGCGCCACCGGCCTCACGCCCGGCAGCCAGAACACCCACCGCAGCCAACCCTTCCCGGGCAGCAACTTGAGCAGTTCGGGCACGGCGTCCGCCCCCGCGAACACCCGGCCGTCGGGCAGGAGCAAGTGCATGGCGGCCGCGAGCGCGGGGAGCGCGATCCCGAACCGCTCGACCGCCTCGCGGTCCTGAAACGGCACCACCGCGATCCGCCCGTCCCGGTCCCAGCGCCGCACCTGGTCCACCGACTGCCGGCACAGGCCGCACTCGCCGTCGTAGATCAGAGTGGGCCGGTCGGGCAGGCTGACCCCGGACGGCTGCCCCGAGCGTGACCCGCTCATACCTTGCATCCCTGTTTCAGCGGGCATCCAGGGCCCGCGCGGCTGCGTCGGCCACCCGGCCGCGCACTTCCTTAACTACGGAGAGCGACCGGCGGTTCCGCGGGGCGTAGGCGCGGTTGGTGAGCAGCACCACGAACAGGTCCCGATCGGGATCGATCCAGAGCGAGGTGCCGGTCCACCCCGTGTGCCCGAAGCTCCGCGGCCCGAACAGCGTTCCCGCGCTCGGCACGGTCTCTCCGGTGGGCACGGCCTGCCACCCCAGCGCCCGCGATTCCTGGCCCGGGCCCGGCGGCTCGACCCGGGTCGTGAAAAGCCGCACGGTCTCGGAGCGAACCAGGGGCCGCCCATCGGGCAGCGCGCCCTGGCGCAGCATGAACTGGGCGAACCGGGCCACGTCCAGCGCGGTGCTGAAGGCGCCGGCGTGTCCCGCCACCCCGCCCAAGCGGTGGGCATTGGGATCGTTCACCACCCCGCGGATCGGATGCCCGCGCCAGATCCCGGTGGGCGCGATCCGCGGGTGGAGCCGGCGAGGGGGGCGAAACCGGGTCTGCTCGAGCCCCAGCGGCCCGAAGATTTCACGCGCGGCGAAGCGGTCCAACGGCTCGCCGGCCACCCGGGCCACCACCTCCCCCAGAAGCATCGCGTTCACGTCGGAATACACCACCCGCATCCCCGGCCGGACGATGGGGGCGGCGGCGAGCAGCATGGCGCGGGCCGCGGCCGAGTCGGGCGCTTCGCGGTGCAGCGGCAGCGTGGCCCGGAGTCCGGACGTGTGCGTCAGCAGGTGGCGGACCGTGATCGCGTCCGTTCCGGGCGCCGTGAACTCGGGCAGGTAACGCGCCACGGGGGCGTCCAGCGTCACCTGGCCGCGGTCCACCAGCAGCATCAGCGCCGTGGTCGTGGCGATGACCTTGGTCAGCGAGGCGAGATCGTAGAGCGTGCTGTCAGGCGACACCGCATCCGACCCCCGGGACCAGGTTTGGCGGCCGTACCCCTTGGCGAAGAGGATGGTGTCCCGCCGCCCGATGACCAGGGCGGCGCCGGGATAGGCCCCCCGCCGAATTCCGTCGAGCACCAGCGGGTCGAACGTCTCCGCCGCAAAGGGCGCGTCGTGGGGTGGGCCGGCTCCGGGGCGGCGCCCGGGGGCCTCCGCCCCCGGCCCCTGGGCCAGCATCGCCACGGTCAGCGCCGCTAGGACCAAATCCCCGGGATCCGGCGGGCGCACGTCGGGCATCGCCCATCCGGGCCGAGGCGCTGCCGCTCGATGACGTACCCCAGCCGCTCGATCAGCAGGTCGCCGCAGTCCGGGCAGTAGGTGTGTTCCCAGCGACCCACCCGGCCCGGGAGGTTGCCGGCGTAGACGAACTTGAGCCCGGCCCGGGCCCCGATCTCGCAGGCCCGCACCAGGGTGCGCGCGGGGGTGTTGTCGGGGTCGGTCATCCTGTAGTCCTTGTGGAACGCGGTCACGTGCCAGGGGATCTCGGGCGACACCGAGGCGATGTATTCGGCGGCGCGGGTGAGCTGGGCGTCGTCGTCGTTGAAGCCGGGTACCACCAGCGTCACGATCTCGATCCAAAACCCCCGCTCGTAGACCATCCGGATCGCATCGAGCACGTGCTGGAGCACCCCGCCCAGCTCCCGGTAGCGCCGATCGTCCATGGCCTTGAGGTCGATCTTGTAGCAGTCGGTCCAGGGCCGGATGTAGTCCAGCACCTCGGGTGTGGCGTTGCCGTTGGAGATGAAGGCGGTCTTCAGGCCGTGCGCCCGGGCCACCTTGAACACGTCCACGGCCCACTCGGCCGTGATCAGCGGCTCGTTATAGGAGGAGGCGACGAGCTTCGCGCCCTGGCGCAGGGCCAGCCGCACCAACCCGTCGGGGGTCACGTCGGTGGGCATCACGCCGGCCGCATCGTCCCGCAGGGCCTGGGAGGTGAGCCAGTTCTGGCAGTACCCGCAGTGGAAATCGCACCCCAGCATGCCGAACGTGAGGGCGTCCGAGCCGGGCAGGCAGTGGAAGAACGGCTTCTTCTCGACCGGGTCGCATTGGAGCGCGGCCACGTACCCGGCGGGCACGTAGAGGGTGCCCTCCTTGTTGAAGCGGACCTTGCAAATTCCCCGCCGGCCGGGCTTGACCAGACAGCGATGCCCGCAGGCGAAGCAGCGCACGGCGCCGCCGTCCAGGCGCCGGACCAGCTCGCCCTCGCGCACCCGGGCGTCGAGCACCTGGGCGAGCGTGGCCGCCCCCCCGTCCGGCTGCTCGTGGGTCAGGAATGACGTAATGGCGCGGTGGGCCATGGTGATACCGCCCCTGCGCTGAATATAGCCGCCAGGGACAGGGGCGGATGTCCTAGCGCAGGCTCCCCGGCGCCAGCCGGTACAGCAGGCGGGCGGTCTCGATATCGCGCCGCGACAGCTCCCGGACCGTGGCCACGGGGAACATGACATCCGTCGAGTCCGGGGAGTGATCCAGCCCGACCAGGTGCCCGACCTCGTGCAGGGCCACGAGGCGAACCTCGTCCCGCCCCATGGGCTGGCCCTGGGGGTCGAAGGTGGCCAGCGTCAGGACGCCGCCCGTGATATGGCCGTTGTCGTCCCACTCCAGATCGGTCTGGCCGGTGCGCTCGATCTCGAACTGCACCCGCCAGAACAGGCGGACTTCGGCCGAGGCCGAGTCGGCGGAGAGATCGAAGCGCACGGGCACGACCGCCTCCCAGGCGCGGAACGCCTCCCGGACCGCGTCGAGGAAAGCGGGCTGGTAGTTGGCCGCGCGGCCCGAAGCGAGGTGGACGCGGACCGGGCGGCTCACCCGGTTGTCCCAGCGGTGCAGCATGGAGTCCCCGCTCGCCGCGACGATCTCGTTGAGGTAGGTCAGACCGGCGCTGGCCCGGATCTGACGCCGGGTCTCGGCCCGGGCGACGAGTTCCAGGTAGCCGGGCCCCTCCCCGGAGGGCGGGCGCACCCCTTGGGACTGAGCGCCCCCCGGCGGCGGCGAGCTGGCGGGAGGTGGCAGCGTGTCGCCGGCCGCGGCGGTCTCGGGCGGGAGCGCGACTTCGGCGGCGGGATGGGGCCGGGACAGGGTGCGGCGGGTGACGTCCCACATCACGCCGAGCACCACCATCACGACCGCCGCGGCGACCACCATGGACAGTCGGCGGTCTTCCATGCGCCGCAATATGGCCAGGCGCGGTGGCCGGCCGCCAGCTTTTCGGGCCGGCTCGGGCGACCGGGCCGAGGCGCCCGCGCCGCTATCCTCTGGTCAACCGCTGAAGACGAGTTCCCCAGAGATCCCAATGCCAGGCCGGCACCCGCCGGCCGGTGCGGGGGTCTTTGAGGGGCTTGTACTGGAGCCAGGCGGGGTGCAGGCCGAGGTCGCGCCCCACGTGCAGCAGCCGGTCCCGGTCGGCGCTGACCAGGTGCGCCATGGGTTCGCCGCGTAATCGGTAGCGATGCAGCCAGACGCCTCCGTCCAGGGCGAAGCACCACCCGTCGCGGCGGCGCGGAAACTCGCGATAGGGGGGTTCGGAGGGGGAGGGAGGCGCTAGGTGCAGGTGATCTTGCCGTCCACGGTCGCGTTCCCCACCGGCGCGGCGCTCCCGGAGAAGAGGTAGCACTCGCGGGAGACGTGCGCATGCTTGGCCGTGGCGGACCAGCCGCCCGGGGTGGCCTCGTTGATGGTGATGGTCACGCCCGCGCTGGGCTGGAAGCGCCGCAAGGCATTCAGGTCGGTGGTGTAGTAGGCGCTGTCGTAGAAAAACGCCTCTTCCGCCGTCGCCAGATTGCGCAGGTCGGACTTCATCTGGGCCACGTAGGACTTCTGCTTGGTGTTGACGAACTTCGGGATCGCAATGGAGGCCAGAATCCCGATGATCACCACCACGATCAGCAATTCAATCAGCGTGAAACCACGCTGGGTACGCACAGATAGTCCCTCCGGGCGCCAAAGGGCGCCGGCCCCGGGCAGACGTCACGCGCGGTCCGGCGCCTCAAAAGTGGGCGCCTGGGCGGGTTGGTGCAAGACCTGTGCTCAGCCCTTGGCCTCGACCCAATTGCTTCCGGCACCGAGACTTACGACCAGAGGCACGGAGAGGCTCGCGGCCCCCTCCATCTCGCGTTTTACCAGAGCCTTGGTGGGCTCCAGGTCTCCGGCGGGGACCTCGAACACCAGCTCGTCGTGCACCTGGAGCACCATGTGCGCTCGGAGCTGTTCGCGGCGGAGCGCCTGGTGAATGCGGATCATGGCGATTTTGATCAAGTCGGCGGCCGAGCCCTGGAGGGGGGAGTTGGTGGCGGTCCGCTCGGCGAAGGCGCGGATATTGTAGTTCCGGTCCCGCAGCTCCGGGATGTAGCGGCGCCGCCCGAAGAGCGTTTCGACGTAGCCCCGCTCGCGGGCCTCGGCGATGGTGCGGTCGAGCCAGGCCCGGACCCCGGCGAACCGCTCGAAGTACTGGCGGATGAACTCCCGGGCCTCCTCCTGGCTGATGCCGAGCTGGCGCGAGAGGGCGAAGGGGCCCTGCCCGTAGATGGTGGCGAAGTTGATGGTTTTGGCCCGGGCCCGCATCTCGGGCGTGACGGCCGCCTCGGCCACGCCGAAAATCACGGCCGCCGTCTGCCGGTGGATGTCGCCGCCTTTTTGGAACGCCTGCACGAACGCCGGATCGCCCGAGAGGTGCGCCAGCAGCCGCAGCTCGATCTGGGAGTAGTCGGCGGTGAGAAGGACCGACCCGGGGGGCGCCACGAACGCGCGCCGGATCGCCTCGCCCCGCGCGGTGCGGACCGGGATGTTCTGGAGATTGGGGTCGGAGCTCGAGAGCCGGCCGGTCGAGGCGCCGGTCTGGTTGAAGGAGGTGTGGATGCGGCCGGTCTCGGGGTTGATGTAGCCGGGGAGCGCGTCCACGTAGGTGGACTTGAGCTTCGACACCTCCCGGTACTCGATCAGGAGGCGCGGCACTTCGTGCCCCATGGCCGCGAGCTGCTCCAGCACCTCGTAATCGGTGGAGGCGCCGGTCTTGGTCTTCTTCAGCACGGGGAGCTGGAGCTTGTCGAACAGCACGGTCCGGAGCTGGGGGGTGGAGTTCAGGTTGAACTCGGTGCCGGCGGCCCGATAGATGTCCTGCTCGATCCGGCTCAGCTCCCGGGCGAACTCGCGCCCGATCTCCGCCAGCCGCTCGCGGTCCACCAGCACCCCGTGCCATTCCATGTCCACCAGGACCGCGATCAGCGGGACCTCGATCGTCTCGAGCAGGCGCAGGAGGCCGTGTTCCTCGAGCTCGGGCCGGAAGGCGGCGTGCAGCCGTAACACCGCGTCGCTGTCGGCCCCGCAGTAGCGCGCCGCCTCCGCCACCGGCACTTCGGCGAACGGCCGCTCGGCCTGCCCTCTGCCGGCGACCTCGGCGTAGGTGCGGAGCTGGAGGCCCAGCCGCTCGCGCGCCAGCTCGTCCAGGGCGTGCGAGCGGCGCCCCGGGTCCAGCACGAAGCTCGCGAGCGACGAATCGTACACCACGCCCCCGAGCTCGACCCCGGCGCCCCGCAACACCAGCCAGTCGTACTTCACGTTGTGCCCGGCCTTGCGCACCGTGGGCGCCTCGAGCAGCTCGCGCAAGGGCCGCATCGGCTCGCTGGTCAGCGGGGGCAGGTTGGCAGGCGGCGGTCCCGCGTCCAGCTCACCGTCGGGGGCCCGATGGCCGAAGGGCAGGTACCACACCCGTCCCGGCGCGGCGGCCAGCGACAGCCCCACCAGCCGCGCCCGGCGGGCGTCGAGCGCGGTGGTTTCCGTGTCCAGCGCCACCAGGGGCGCGGCCCGGCACGCCGCCACCACCTCGGGCACCTGCGCCGGATCGTCCACCACCACGGGCTCGGCGGGCCCTTCCTGCGCCGTGACCCGGGCCGGCCCCGCCGCCGGCTCGCGCTTGAGGTCGAGCTTGTCCATCAGCGAGCGGAACTCGAGCTCCGTGAACAGGCGCGCCAACCGCTCGGTGTCCGGGGGTTTCACCCGGAGGGCCTCGAGCTCCAAAGTGATGGGGACGTCCCGCCGAATGGTGACCAGCTCGCGCGACAGCCGGGCCAGATCGGCGTAGCGGCGCACCGCCTCGCGGGCGCGCTTGCCGGGAATCTCGTCGGCCCGGGCCAGAATGCTGTCCAGATCGCCAAAACGCTGGAGCAGCTCGATCGCCGTCTTTTCGCCCACCCCCTTCACACCGGGAACGTTGTCCGAGCTGTCGCCCACCAGGGCCAGATAGTCCACCACCTGCTCGGGCGGCACGCCCAGGCGCTCGCGGGCGTTGGACTCGTCCACCCACTGTTCTTCGACCGCCGCAGGCCCTCCCCGTCCCGGATTGAGCAGGGCGATCCCGGGTCCGATCAGCTGATAGAAGTCCTTGTCGCCCGAGACGATCACGGCCTGGAGTCCCCGCGCCGCGGCCTGGGTCGCCAGGGTGCCGATCACGTCGTCCGCCTCGTAGCCCTCCAGCCCGATGACCGGCACCCGGAAGGCCTCGAGGAGAGCGGCGATGCGCTCCACCGACCGGTCAAAATCCTGCTGCTGCTCCTCGGCCAGTTTCTGGCGGGTGGCCTTGTAGGCGGGGTAGGCACGCTCCCGGAACGACACCCCGACGTCGTGAACCCACCCGAGATAGTCGGGGCGGTGCTTCTCCAGCAGACGGAACAGGAAGTTGGTCACGCCCCAGGCGGCGGACGTGTTCTCGCCGCTCTTGGTTTTCAGAGGCCGCGAGATGAGCGCGAAGAACGCCCGGTAGATCAGCGCATAGCCGTCCACCAGAAACACGCGCTCGCGGGACCGTTCAGCCATGGTGAGGAAGCTAACCCGCGCCGGCAGGCGAGGGAAAAAGACAACCCCGCCCGAGGTGGCCAGGCGGGGCACATCGAACGGCGCAGGGCCCTACAGTCGCACGACGTTCGCGGCGTGGAGTCCTTTCTCGCCCTGCCTCACCTCGAACTCCACCATCTGGCCCTCCGACAGCGTCTTGAAACCCTCCATCTGAATCGCGGAGAAGTGCACGAACACGTCTTCACCGCCCTCCTGCTCAATGAAGCCATATCCCTTGGCATCATTGAACCACTTCACCTTTCCCCTGGCCATTCGATCTGCCTCCTGCAAGGTCAAACGGTGCGCGTTCAGAAGTAACGCGGGCCCGGCCTCCGTGTCGGGCGGGATAGAAATGCGGGCGGTGTCGAAGCTTGTCAAGCGATTTCCCCGAACCCGGCGGCCCGCCCCGGAAAGGTCAGGGCCGCCCCGTCACTGACGCGACAGAGGCGTAGAGTGCCCGGTAGAGATCCCGGTTTCGCAAGACCGAGCGCACGTACCCCCGGGTCTCCGGGTAGGTGATCAGCTCGATGAACTGATCCGGATCGGCCGCCTCGGCCCGCTCCAGCCAGCGGCGCACCGGCCGGCTGCCGGCGTTGTAGGCCGCCAGGGTGACCTCCAGCCGCCCCTCGAATCGCCGCACCAGCTCGGCCAGGTGCGCGGCTCCGAGGTGCAAGTTGAAATCGGGCACCGTGATCCAGGCCGGCGCGAAGGGCATGTCCAGCCCCCGCGCGGTCTGGCTCGCCGTGCCCACCATCAGCTGGACCAGACCGCGCGCCCCGGCGGGCGAGAGGGCCTCGGGGTCGAACGTGCTCTCGTGCCGGACCAGCCCCGCCAGCAGGTAGGGGTCCACCCCGAACTCTGCCGCCTCCGCCTCGACGGCCTGGCGGTTGGGCCAGGGGTAGATCGCGCGGATGACGCGCGGGTCGTTGGGCGCCTGGACCGCGGCCTGCCAGGCCAGGCGCACCGCCGGCCAGCCCCACCCTCGCGCCATGAGCCCTTCGCTCCAGGCGAGGAGGTCGGCCAGGCCGTCCGGAGGGCGGGCGGTTACGGCCCGCACCTCGGCCCGGGCCTCGCCGTCCAGGCCGGCGAGCACCAGCGTGTCGATTCGGGCGAGCGCCGCCTCGATCGATGCTGGGGGGGGAGAACGCGCCGGCTCGGGCACTACGGGAAGCGGGATCCCGGCGATGCGCCGGGCGCGCAGGCCGTAATAGCCCAGGGAGTCGTCGCGCCCCAGGGCGGTCCAGTGAGCCCGGGCGGTGAGCGTGTCGCCCTTCTTCCAGGCCACCTTCCCCAGCCAGAATCGCGCCCCCAGCTGTTGCGACGCCCGGGCCTCCACCTCCGCGCGATACAGCGTCTCGGCGCTGTCGAGCAGCCCGTGGTGGTAGGCTCGCGCGGCCAGGCGGAATCGCGCCAGTGAGGCTCGTAGGTCGGTGGGATAGCGCCGGATCAGTTCGGCGAACCAGCGCGACGCGCCCGTCGGGTCTCCCCGGTCCTCGAGCAGGTCGCCGAGCACATAGAGAGCGGTGGGGGCGGCGGTGTCGGCGGGGAACCGCTCCGCGAATCCGGCGAGGGCGCTGGCCGCGCCGCCGTCGCCCATCCGGACCAGGATCCGCGCGCGGCGATAGATGGCAAGGGGGGCCCGGGTGGAATCGCGGCCGGCCGCGGTCACGTACGTGGCCGCCGCCTGGCGGAGCCGCCCCGTGGCGGCTTCCAGATCGGCCAGCAACAGCAGGGTCGCGACGCTCGAGTCGCCGGCGCGAACCGCGTGCTCGGCGTGCACCCGGGCATCGGCCGCCGAGCCGCGCTCCCGCATCGCCCGGGCGAGGGCCGCGTGCTCCGCCGCGCCGCGCGGCGGGA
>DATLXT010000172.1:0-4381 GCA_035575475.1 Gemmatimonadales bacterium
GGGCTCCGCCAGCGCGAGGATCCGGCTGGTGCGGGCGACCAGGTCGCGCGCTTCGTCGAGCCGGGCGCGGCAAGGCGCGCACTCCGCCAGATGGGCTTCCAGGCGCGCCACCTCCAGGGCCGACGACTCCCCGTCGACGTAGGCGTGCAGGGCGCCGTCATCCGCGTGCAACATGTTCCTCCTCGCTTCCTCGGGTGTACGCCTCCACCAGCCGGCGGCGGGCCCGGGCCAGCGTGGTGCCGATGGCGCCCCGGGCCAGGCCGGTCTGGGCCGCGATTTCCTGGTACGACATCCCGGCATCCCAGAGCAGCAGCGCCTCGCGGTCGCGCGGGGTGAGCTGCTCCAGCGCCGCCCGCACCCGCTCCCGAGCGGTCTCGCGGTCAATCTCGTCGTCCGGCCCGCCGCTCACCGCGCCCGGTTCACCCTTGAGCAGCACGAGGTGGCGCCGTTCCCGCGCCTCCCGGCGAGCCAGATCCCGCGCCATGTTCGCCGCTACCACGAAGAGCCAGCCTCTCACGTTCTCCGGTTTGTGCACCAGGGCGCGCGCGAACGCCTCCTGCGCCAGATCTTCCGCGCGCGCCGGATCCCATACCTTCCGGTACAGGAACCGCACCAGCGCGCGGTAGGTGGTTCGGTAGACGTCGCCGATGTCCTCGGGCACGTATCCCCTCGTGTGGCCGTACGGCGGTACGCTCAGCTCCGAAAGCCGCGCACCACCCGCTCGAGCTCGCCTGCCGGCCAGACCGTCAGGCCTCGGGCAGCGAGTTTGAGACTCAGCCGCCGTCCAGCCACGACCACCGTCTCGCCCAGCCTCGCCGGTTCCACCAGCTCCGGCAAGGCCTTGAGCAGCGCGACGTAGGCCGGGCTGTACGCCTCGACCGCCACAGTGCGCAGCGAATCCCCGTGTCGGGTATCGGTCCAGGCGCCGTCGCGCAGCGCGAACAGGCGGCCTCCCGCGCGGCGCATCGGGCTCGAGCCTCCGCGTACCGACGCCGTTTCGGTGGCGAGCGAGTCGGCGACGGCTTGGGCGGCGACGGTGACGGCCTCGAGTCGGGCGGCTTCGGAGAAGAATGCATCCCGGCGCGAGCGCCCGACGGCCCCGGCGCCCACGGCGGCTTCCGGCGCGGGCGCGGCATCGCGCCGCAACACCTGCTCTTCGCGCTGCCGCAGGACCACCTGGTCCGGCTCCTGCACGAGATACGCCGTGTATTCGGTCAGGATCCCGTAGCGCAGCGCCAGCTGCTTCAGCTCCTCCAGGATCTCGCGGTTCATTCCCCGAAGACGAATCTCCCGGGCCAACGCGCCCGCCTTGCGGGCGGCCCAGAGCGGGGCCAGGTAATCGTTCGCCGGCTGCTCGGCCCCGAACACCGCCGCCGTGGCGAACCGCTCCTCGCGGCCCGCACGGCGGCCCGTCACGGTCACCTCCCGCTCTCCTCCGGCCGTCCCGCGGTAGCGGCCGAAGACCACCAGCTCGTCTCCCGCGAACAGATCCGGGAGGGTCGCGGGTTGGAGGTCGTACACCTCGACGTCGCCGTCCACCCGGATCGCGAGGTCCCCGAGCACCGGGCTCGAGAGCTTGGTCGCCAGCGCCGCCACCGCCTGTTCGATGTCGCCCTCCGGGGCGATATACTGCGTTGTACCCCGCGCCCGCTCGGTGAGCCGGTCCAGCAGGTAGGTATTCACGTCGTGGCCGATGCCGAAGGCGAATACCCGGAACCGCCCCCGCCCGTGCTCGGCGCGGGCGGCCAGCCGCTCGGGGTCTTGCTCGCCGACGCTGGGGAGGCCGTCGGTCAGGAAGACCACGACGCCCAGGGCCGCCTCCCGGGGGGGCCGGAGCAAGGCCTCTTCCAGCGCGGCCGCGATGTTGGTCCCGCCCCCGGCCTGGAGCTCGCGCACCCATTCGGCCGCGCGGTGGCGAGCGTCGGGCGTAGCCTCGGTCCAGTCCGGAGCGAACCGCCGCACCCCGCTCGAGAACGCCACCAGGCGGAACCGGTCCCCCGAGCGCAGGGAACCGATCAGCTGTTCCAGCGCCGCGCGCGCCTGCAGGATCTTCTCCCCGGACATCGAGCCCGAGATGTCGAGCACCGCGACCACGTCGCGCGGCAGCGCGTCCCGCTCGGCGCCGCGCCCGGGGGCGAGGAGCAGCATGAAGAACCCCTCCTCGCCCACCGGGCGATGCGTGAGGAGCGAGAGGCCCACCAGCTTCCCGGCCAGCGGCAGGAACAGCTCGACATCCCCGCGCCAGCGGCCCTCCGCGATCCGCACCTCGAGCCGGTCCTGCACCCGGCGGGTGGTGATGCCATGGGTCGGCGAGAAGGGCTCGCCCAGGCTCGCGGCGCCTTCCGCAGTCAGGTGGAAGGTGCGCGGGATCGTATCCCGGCCGCCCGCGAATCGCAGCCGGAATGCGTCACCCACGCGATCCAGTACCTGGGTGTAGCGCAGGGTGATCTTGCGGGTCTCGCCCGGGTTGATGGGGAAGACACGAGCCCGGATGAGGCCGTGGTCCACCAGCTCGATCAGGGCCGGGTCCTTCCGCCGGCGCACGATGCTCTCGTAGATGGCTCGGGCCTGCCGGGCGTCCATCATCTCCCCGCGCAACTCGGTCTCCCCCTGCCACAGGGAGAACTGGCTGAACACCGCTTCGCCCGGGAGGGGATAGTGGTAGGTCCCCTCGTCCACCATCGAACCGGCGTTGCGGAACCACTCCTCCACCGTCACTCGGGCCACTCGCCCGGACACCGTCACCTGCACCGAGGCGCGGACTTTCTCGATCGCCGTGCGGGGCTGAGGGATGCGGTCAGGTTCGATCCAGCCCTGGCCCCCGAGCGATGGGAACGGGGCGAGCAGGAGGCTGAATGTGATCCCGGTCACATGGCGGAACGACGACATCGCACGTTCTCCGGCTGAAGATGCCGGGAGAGACGGCGGGAGCGGGATCGCTTGCACACCCAGGCCGCCGGGCCCGAACCCCCAGACGGCTAACCGGTCACACGGCGCACAGATTCGGCCCGATTTCGACCGTTTCGACGTCGGCGTCGGACAGGGTGAGAAGCCCGAGATTGGCGAGCTTGAGCGTGCGGTAGGCCTGGGGGATGGGGGTCTGGCGCTGGGCGATCCAGCGGACGAACGACTCTTCGTCTCCGATGCGGACCGGCTCGTTGGTGGCGAGGATGACGTCGAAGCGCGCCCCGACCGTGCGGTCGGCCCGGCGTTCGGACTCGCCCGCGTAATGGGCGGGGAGCACGAGCAGGTCGCCCCGCCACTCCTGGCGGACCCGGACCACGCTCTGCCACAGCAGTCGGGCCCAGGCCGCGGTCTGGCCGCCCAGGTCCGGGCGACCGATGGATGCCACGAAGACGAAGTCGCCGGTCAGGGCCAGCTCCTCATCCGCGATCAGGGTCAGGCTGCCCAGGGTGTGGCCCGGGACGTGCACGGCCCGGAGCAGGGCGCGGCCGAAGGCGATGTGGTCGCCGTCTTCGAGCGGCCGGTAGTTCAGGCGCCCGGGCGCGTTGTCGTAGGGCGAGCGCGCGTCGTCAGGATGGAGAAAGTAGGGCACGCCCCAGCGCGCGGCGGCTCGGGGCGCGCCCGAGAGGTAGTCCGCGTGCACGTGCGTGTCGGCGACGGCGACGGGGGTCGCGTCGAGTTCTCGGAGTATGGCTTCGTAGCGCTCCAGGTGGCGTCCCGGGTCCACGATCACCGCGTCGCCGTCGCTCGCCAGCACGTAGCTCAGGCACCCCTTCCCGACCCGGTCTACCTGGATCACCTGCTGGATTCTCGGTGTGGGGGTGAGGCGCCGGGCCACGTACACCGTCTCCCATCGCGCCATGCCGCCCGCCACCGAGTAAGCCTCGAACCCCCGCGCCCGCAGGAACGCGGTGGTCTGCCGGCTGGAGTTGCCGTGCCCGCAGATCACGGCCACCGGCTGCGCGGGGTCGAGGCCCAATGGGTCGAGGGAGGGCAGGGCGAACAGCGTCGAGTTGGGCATCGCCTGAAATCGGAGCGCGGCGCCGAAGGTGACCCGGCTCTGCGCGACCCGCTCGGACGCGCGGACATCGAGGATCTGGACCGGGTCTCCCCGATCCAGTCGTCGTGCCAGCTCGTCGGGGTCGAGGATGGGGACGTCGGGCATGGTGACAATAATACGTATGGGCCGTATGGGCCGTATGGGCCGTATGGGCCGTATGGGCCGTATGGCCGTATGGGCCGTATGGGCCGTATGGCCGTATGGCCGTATGGCCGTATGGGCCGTATGGCCGTATGGGCCGTATGGGCCGTATGGGCCGTATGGCCGTACGGCTATACGGCTATACGGCCATACGGCCATACGGCTATACGGCCATCCGCCTACTTCAGCGGCAGGGTCGCGCCGAAGGTGACCCCG
>DATLXT010000173.1:0-4028 GCA_035575475.1 Gemmatimonadales bacterium
CCGCCATATTTGGGCGATGCACCTGGACTTCGCGGTGGTCGCGGACTATGCCCTCGTGGACCAGGCGGGCAAGATCTCGGTCCTGGGGATCTTTCAGCACATCTGGGTCCAGCAATTCCCCGCCATGCACCCGCGCCTGCACCTAGTCCTGCGCCTCAAGGGGAAGCGCACCGAGATCGGGGAGCACGCGGTGCAGATCCGCCTGCTCGACGCGGACGGGACCGAGATCCTGGGCGGCAACGGGAACGTCACGTTCGCCGAACCGCCCGCGGGCGTCACCGACATCGAGGCCGCGGCCATTCTGGTGTTCGACGTCCCCTTCCCCCGCCCCGGCCGCTACCACTTCGACATCACGATTGACGGGGAACGAAAGGCCGAGGTGCCGATTACGGTGTCTCAGATGCCCGCCGGTCACTGAGCCCACGTGGCGTCCCGGCGTCTGGCAGGCTTACTTGTACCTGGCACCAATCCGCGCTGATCGCCATGACTCGAGACGAAGCCCGTGCCCTGATGGAGGAACACACCCAGTCCGCCTCCCTCCGCCAGCACATGCTGGCGGTCGAGGCCGCGATGCGGGCTTACGCCGTCGAGTTCGGCGAGGACCCCGAGCGCTGGGGGATCGTGGGTCTGCTCCACGACTTCGACTACGAGAAGTTTCCGAACCCCGATCACTCGCCGGACCAGGGCCATCCCGTCTGGGGCGTGCGGCTCCTGCGGGAGCGCGGGCTCCTGGAGGACATGTGCCGCGCCATTCTGGGGCACGCGAGCTACACCGGCGTGCCGCGCGACAGCCTCATGGCGCGGGCCCTCTTCGCCGTGGACGAACTCTGCGGGTTTCTGGTCGCCTGCGCGCTGGTGCGCCCGTCGCGGAGCTTGGCCGATCTCGAGGTGTCGTCCGTCAAGAAGAAGCTCAAGGACAAGGCGTTCGCCCGCGGAGTCAACCGCGACGAAGTGCGTCAGGGGGCCGAGGAGCTGGGGGTGCCGCTGGACCAGCACATCGGGTTCGTGATTCGGGCGCTCCGGCCGGTGGAGCGGGTGCTGGGGCTCGGGTGAACCGGGGGAGCGCCCGGCGCCCGGCCGGGGCCCCGCGTCCCTCGGGCGGGGAGCCGGCGCGGGCGCGGGCGAAGGACCATGAGCGCTGAGTCTCAACCGGGGGCCCCGCTCCCGCGTATAGCTCAGCAGGAAGAGGCGGAGCTCGTCCGCCGGAGCCTGGCCGGCGACCGGGAGGCGTTCGGCCGGCTGGTCGAGCGGTACGCGGCGCAGGCCCGGCGGGTGGCCCGGGCGGTGTTGCGCAACCCGGATGACGCCGACGACGCCGCGCAGGACGCCTTCCTCGCCGCGCTGACCAAGCTGGACCGGTACGATCCCGGACGGCCGTTCGGACCCTGGCTGATGCGCATCGTGGCGAACGCGGCCACCGACCGGCGTCGCCGGCGGGCGGTGCGGCAGGCCGAGCCGCTGGCGGCGGAGCTGGTGGGCGGGGGGCGGCGTCCGGACGCCGAGGCGGAGCGGGCTGCGTTGGGCGAACGGTTGCTCGAGGCGCTGGCCCAGCTGCCCGAGCGGCGACGCCTGGCGGTGGTGCTCTTCGACGTCGAAGGGTACCCCCACGCGGAGATCGCCCGCATCCTCGGCGTGCCCGAAGGCACGGTGCGGTCCGAGGTGTTTCACGCCCGGCGGCGGCTTCGTCAGTTGTTGGCGGATTGGAAGGAGGCGCGATGAGCGCGCAGGACTTCATGGGCTTCGATCACCACCCCGACCCCGAGTTGGGGGCGGCGTTGCGCGCGGCGCTGGAGCCGCGCGACCAGGCGGCCTTCGTGGCCCGGGTGATGGCGCGGTTCGACCAGGCCCGGGCTGTCGTCCCGGCGTGGGAGGTCCTGGCCCGCTGGGCCGGCCGGGGAATCGCCGCGGCCGCCCTGCTCGCCCTGGCGGCTGCCCTGGCGCTCGGCCGCGGCCAGGCGCCGGGGTCGTTGGACGAGGCCTTGATCGCGGCGACCGATCCCGGGACCTCGGTCACCACCGCCCTGCTCGTGGGCGAGGGCCCGCCCGATCCAGGGACCGTGTTTGCGGCGGTCGTGGGCGCCGAACGCTAAACCGGGAGAGCGAAGAGCCGTCACCATGTTCAATCGATCCAAGGCGTGGGCGCTGGCCCTGCTGGCCGCGGCGTTCGTGGCCGGAGGGGCCGTGGGATGGGGACTCGACGAGTGGCTGGACCACGGGAACCGGGGGCGCCGCCGGGGAACCGACGCCATGGTGGAGTACCTGGACCGCCAGCTCGGCCTGCGAGCTGCCCAACGGGATTCGGTGCGCGCCGTCTTCCTGCGCTACCGGACGGCGATGGATTCGATCTGGTCGGAGGTCCATCCGCGGGTGGACTCGCTCCGGAACCTCATGCGGGCGGAGGTGAGCGCCCAGCTCGACTCGGTGCAGCGGGAGCGGTACGCGCGACTCATTGCCGAGCGTGGGCATCAACACCGGAAGGCGGACAGTGCCAAGGACACGACCGGAGGGCGGAGGTAAGATGCGCGGGGCATTCCTGCTGGTCGCGCTGGGCTGGGCGGTGCCGGCCGCGGCGCAGCAGTACGAAGTCAGCCTTCCCGAGGCCATCCGCCGGGCCCTGGAGGTGCAGCCGGCCATGGTCCAGGCGCGCGGCGACGCGCGCAACGCGGGCGCCGCCCTGCGGGCCAGCACCGGCGCCTTTCTGCCGACCGTCACGAGCAACGCTTCCTGGTCTCGGGCGGGCGGGACCCGGTTCAACAACATCACCAACACCATTCAGAACCAGCCGGTCAACACCACCGTGTCCGGCAGCGTTTCGGCGAGCCTGGAACTGTTCGACGGGTTCCGGCGCCTGGCCGACCGGAACGTCTCGGCGGCGGGTCAGGACGCCGCGGACGCGGGTCTGGTGAACCAGCGGTTCCAGGTGACGCTCCAGACCAAGCAAGTGTTCTACGACGCGCTGGCCCGGGAGGAGTTGGTGCGAGTGGCCGAAGCCCAGGTGCGCCGCGCCCAACAGCAGCTGCAGATCTCGATCGAAAAACTCCGCGCGGGCTCGGCCACGCGGTCGGACTCGCTCCGGGCCACCGTCGAGTACGGCAACGCGCGTATCGCCCTGCTCCAAGCTCGGGCCAACCTGGCCACGGCCCAGGCCAACCTGGGGCGCCAGATCGGCGTGGACGCAGCGGTGCGAGCCGTTCCGGACACCGCCCTGCCGCCGCTCCCCGACACCAGCAGTCTCCGCGGCGACCTGCTGCGCACCGCGCCTCAGGTGGTGGAGGCCGAGGCGCAGGCTCGGGCGGCGCGGTCCCAGGTGGCCGTCAGCCGGGCGGCGTACTTCCCGTCCCTCAGCGCGTCCGTATCGAACAACTACTCGGGATCGGAGTGGCCCTGGGTGTCCACCCGCACGTTCGGCGAGGGGTGGTCGCTCCGGCTGTCCCTGAACTGGACGCTGTTCAACGGCTTCACCCGCGAGCGCCAGTACACCACCGCCGCGGTGCAGCGCGACGTGGCCGAGGCCCGCGCCGCCGACACCCGCCGGCAGCTCCACGCCCAGCTCACCCAGCAGCTCGCCGCGCTGGCGACGGCCCACGAGCAAATCGCCATCGCCCGGGCCAACGTGGCAGCCGCCGCCGAAGACCTGCGGGTGCAGAGCGAGCGGTATCGAGTGGGAGCGGCGACCATCCTGGACCTGCTCACCTCGCAGACCGCCCTGACGACGGCCGAGGTGAACTTCGTCCAGACGCGGTTCAACTACCTCATCGCGCGGGCCCAGGTCGAGGCGCTGCTGGGACGGGAACTGTGACCACCACCCAGCTTCAGGAGTTCCGGACCGGAGATACGCCGCGGCCGGGCATCGTCATCCT
The DNA here is from genome assembly GCA_035575475.1 of Gemmatimonadales bacterium. Classification (GTDB taxonomy): domain Bacteria; phylum Gemmatimonadota; class Gemmatimonadetes; order Gemmatimonadales; family GWC2-71-9; genus DATLXT01. The sequence goes on from DATLXT010000173.1 coordinate 3,861, forward strand.
GACCCACAAGCTCACCCGGGATTACGTCATGGGGGCGGAGGTGGTGCACGCCCTCCGGGGGGTGGACCTCCAGATCCGGCAGAACGAGTTCGTGGCCATCATGGGGCCCTCGGGCTCGGGGAAGTCCACCCTGATGAACCTGATCGGGTGTCTGGACACCCCTACGGC
>DATLXT010000174.1:0-8902 GCA_035575475.1 Gemmatimonadales bacterium
GGCAGGACGTCCATGATGCGCCCGATGTCCATCTTGGGCGCGCCGCTGCGCTGGCCGGCGCGGGACAGGGCCCGGGCCAGCGCCACGTTCCCCACGTGGCTGGGACGGGTGGCCACGATATGGGCGCGGACCCGGGCCCCGGTGAGCGCCAGGTCGCCCAGGATGTCGGCCGCCTTGTGCCGCACGAACTCGTCGGGCCAGCGCAGCCGGCCGCCGTTCACTACCCCTCGCTCGTCGAGCACGATGGCGTTGTCCGGCGTGGCGCCCTGAATCAGCCCCTTGGCCTTGAGGGCTTCGATTTCGCTGGTGAAGCCGAAGGTGCGGGCCGGCGCCAGCTCCCGGGCGAAGGACTCGGGGGTCACGTCGAACGTGCCGGCCTGCCGCCCGATCAAGGGATGGGCCCACTCGATGGTCACGGTGAGGCGCAGGGTCCTGGACGGAGCCACCACGTAGGACGCGTCGCCCTCGGTGACCGTGAAGGGCGCCGCCACCGTCAGCACCGTGGCGTCGCCGCCCACCGCCACCGGCTCCGCCCGGGTCAGCGCCTCCAGGTAGGGCTGGAAGCTCCCGTCCCCGATGGGCGGTTCCGGCCCCGCCAGCTCGATCGTGAGGTCGTCGATCTCGAGCGCCGCCACGGCCGCGAGCAAGTGCTCGACCGTGTGGATGGTGCGCTCGCCGTGGCCGATGGCGGTGCGCCGCTCCAGCGCCTCGACCTCGTCGAGCCGGGCCGGCACCTCGGGGCGGCCGGCGAGGTCCACCCGCCGGAACACCACCCCCCGCCCGGGCGGCGCGGGGAGGAAGGTGGCCTCGGTCGTGGCGCCGGTGTGCAGGCCCGTGCCCGACACCGAGGCCGGGCGTCGCACCGAGCGCCTAGCGTCCGCTGCCGGACTCATGGGACCTGCGGACCAGGGCCTCGAGGTCGGGCACGATCGTAATCAGGCGATTCAGCAGGGCCTCCTTGCGGAGCTGGGAGCGATGGTCGCGGGCGGGGTAGCCGGAATAGCTGGCGCCGGCCGGGACGTCGCCCCACACCCCCGCCTGTGCCGCCAGCCGCGCCCCGCGCCCGACGGTCAGGTGCCCCGAGAGGCCCACCTGCCCCGCGATGATCACGTCGTCCTCGATGTGCGTGCTCCCCGCGATCCCGGTCTGCGCCATGATCAGACAGCGCGCCCCGATCCGCACATTGTGGCCGACCTGAACCAGATTGTCGATCTTCGTGCCCGGGCCGATCACGGTATCGTCCACGCTGCCGCGGTCCACGGTCGTGTTGGCGCCGATCTCCACGTCGTCGCCGATGACGACCCGGCCCACGTGCGGGATCTTGGCGTGCTCGCGGGGATCCGCCCGGGTGACGTAGCCGAACCCGTCGCTTGCGATGACCACCCCCGCGTGGAGAATCACGCGATTGCCGATCACGGCGCCCGGATAGCACACCACCCGGGGAAAGAGCCGCACGTCGTCCCCCAGGACCACCCCGTCGCCCACCACACACCCCGCCCCGATCCGGACGTTGCGGCCCAGCCGCACCCCCTCGCCGAGCACGACGTGGGCGCCGATCGCGACCGGATCCTCCCACCGGGTGCCCCGCCCCACCGTCGCCGTGGGGTGCACCCCCGGCTCCCAGACGGGCTGGGGGAAGAGCACCGGCAGCACGGTGAGTAGCGCGGCAGTGGGCTCGGCCACCACCACGCGAGCCGGGGCCGGTCCTGCCGCGCTTTCGAACTCCGGGGCCACCAGCACCACCGAGGCCCTAGTGCGTTGAAAATACGGGAGATAGCGCGTCGCGGCAAGCAGCGAGAGGTCGCCCGGACCGGCCCGATCCAGTGGCGCCACCCCGGTCACGGGCGTGTCGGCGGGGCCCAGCAGGCGGCCGCGGGTCAGGGCCGCCACGTCCCCGGCGGTAAGGCTCCGGCCGGCCCGCCCGCTCACGGGGCGGCCTCCCGCGCACTGGCGCGCCGTTGCCGCGCTCTGGGATCCACCGCCGGCGAGCTGGTGCGGGATCCCTAGGGCGCCTGGCGCAACCGCTCGAGCACCCGGGAGGTCAGGTTCAGGGCGGGGTCGGCGGCCACGATCCCCACGTTGGGCGCGTCCAGGTCGAAGATGAAGGCGTAGTTCCCCTCGGCGCGGAGCCCCTGGATGATGGAGGTCACCCGGGACTGGATGGGCTGGAGCAGCTCGCGCTCCCGCTGGCGGGCCTTCTGCTCCAGCTCCTGGGCGCGCTGCTGGAAGCGCTGCTGCATGGCCTGGAGCTCCCGCTGGCGGCTTTGCCGCACAGTCGGCGAGAGCGCGATGGACTGCTGCTCGAACGCCTGGACCGCCGAATCGAGCTGCTGCTGGAGCTTCTGCAACTCTTCCTGGGACGATCGCAGCTCGCTGTTGAAGGTGGACTCGGCCGCCGCGTACCCCGGCGTCTGCCGGAGAATCTGCTCCGAGTTGACCCAGGCCAGGCGCGGCGGCGCCTGGGGCGCCCCCTGGGCTTCGAGCCCCAGCGCGCGGACCAGGACCAGCGCCCCGCCGGCGAGCGCGAAACAGACGACTGCGACACGCTTCATACGTTCTCCCTGTCGGTTCGACGGTTCTCAGGTCTTAGAAGAAGTTGCCGAGCTTGAAGTGGAGCTTCCAGCCCGGGGCGGGGCGGCCGTTCAGGTCGGTCCGATCGAACCCGTAGGCGTAGTCAATGCCGATGGGGCCGAGGGGCGAGATCACCGCGATGCCGAGCCCGGCGCCGCGGAAGAGCCGTGTGGGGTTGAACTCGCTGGGGCGGGCCCAGAGGTTCCCCGCGTCCACGAACGCGCTGACGTAGAACATCTGCGACAGCCGGGCCCCGATCTCCCCGGTCATCGCGTAGTAGGCCTTCCCGAACGCGTCCGCGCTGGTGGCCTGGCCGGTGGTGGCGTTGGGATCGAACCCCTTGGGCGTGATCGAGAACTCGTCGTACCCGCGCAGGGGGATGCCGAACTGGGTGCCGCCCATGAAGAAGAGCTGCTCGAAGAACGGCGAGTTCCCGAACACGAAGCCGGCGCGGCTGGAGAGGCCCAGCACGAAGCGCACACCTCCGCCGCCCGCCTGCCCCCCGAGCTGTCCCAGGGGCGCGTACCACCGGCTCTCCAGGTCCACGCGCTGGAAGTTCCCCCGCCCGCCCAGGATGCCGCCGCTCTGCGAGACGCTCGCCTGGGCCATCGAACCGGCGGTGGCGAAGGGGAGGTCGATCCGGGTATCGCGCAGGACCGACAGGCCGACGGTCGAGCGCACGCAGTCGGTGCATCCGAACCGGCGCCGGAAGTCCTGGTTCGAGGCCGAGCCGGTGAAGGTCTGCTGGTCCACCCCGTAGGAGACGAACAGCCGGGTGTAGCGGTCGTTGAACAGGGGGAAGCCGAGCTGGAGGCTGGCGCCGCGCCGGCGCAGGCGGCCCAGGTCCCCGATGCGGTAACGGAGCCGGGTGTTGTGGACGCTGATGGTGCCGGAGACGCGCGACTCCCGGATGGCCGGGTCGGTGAACGAGAGGTCGAAGTCGTTGATGTTCTTGCCGAATTGCCACTGGAAGCGGCCCCGCTTGCCCTGGCCGAACAGGTTCGGCTCGTCCAGCCCCAGGAATCCGCCCAGTCCGGTGCCCTGCCCCACCGAGGCGCCGAAGTTGATGTTGCCGGTCCGCTTCTCGGAGACGTGGAAGATGACGTCCACGTCGCCCGCCTCGCCGACCGGACGGGTGTCGGGCGGCGGGAGCGGCTGGTTGAAGAACCCGAGGTTGGAAATGTTCTGATAGGAGCGGATGAGGGCGTCCTGGCGGAACACGTCGCCCGGAAGCAGGACGATGGCCTCGCGGATCACCCGCTCGTGCGTCACATCGTTCCCCACGATCTCCACCCGATTCACGATCGCGGGCTGCCCCTCCTGGATGACCCAGCGCAGGTCCACCACCGGGCGCCCCTGGGCGTCGGTGCGCCGGAGCACGTCGGGGCGCACCTGGGCGTAGATGTAGCCGTTGTTGAAGTAGGCGGTGCGGACCTCGTTGGTGGCTTTCTCCCACCGCTCCTGGTTGAAGTACCGGACCGTGTCGCCCCCGAAGAGGCCCAGGAACCCCCGGCCGGCGGTCTCGCCCCGGAAGGGATAGAGCGACTCCAGTTCCTCGGTGGAGAAGCGCCGGTTCCCGACCACCTCGAAGCTGCCCACGCGGTAGGGATCGCCCTCGCTGACCCGGATCACCAGGCTGGCCTTGCCCGTCGTCGGCTCCACCACCACGGTGTCGCCCAGGACCTGGAAGTCCACGTAACCGCGCTCGCCGTAGAACTGGGGGAGGCGCTCCAGCAGGTCGCGCTGGAGCTCGTCGTCGTCCAGCTCGCCGGAGCGGAACCAGAAGAACCCCTCCGGTTTGGACTTGATCTGGGCGGCGAGCTCCTCGTCGGAGAATCGGGTGTTCCCCTCGAAGGTGACCTGCGCGATGGCCACGCGGCGGCCCTCGTCCACCTGGAACGTCACCCGGACCTGGGTGGAGTCGGCGTCGTAGCTCCGGTGCGCCGAGACCCGCGCCAGCGCGTAGCCCCGGGCGCGGTAGAGCGAGTCGATGCGGGCCCGGGACCGCTCCAGGACGGCCGGGTCCAGGGGCCGGCCTTCGATCAGCTGAACCTTGTCGCGGACGGCGCCCTCGCCCACCCGCTCCACCCCCCGCAGGGTCCAGCGGACGAGCAGGGGCCGCTCCCGGACCCGGAGCACCAGCACGGTTCGGCCGTCGAGCTCGCGCCGCTCCACGACCACGTCGTCGAACTGGCCGGAGGCGTAGAGGTTCTGGATGGCTTGCTGGACCTCGCGGTAGGACACGGGGCGCCCGGGCGCGAGGCCCGCGGTGAGGAGCACGGTCTCGCGCGCCACCCGGCGGTTCCCCTCGACCGCCACGGAGTCGGCCACGGTCGCGCCCCCGCCCTGCGCCGCGAGCGGGCGCCAGGCGAGGGCGGCGACGATGGCAGGGAGGAAAAGAGCGCGCCGGCGGGTCACGCCTTCGAGCCGGAGAGCGCCCGGAAGGCGAGGCGCTCCTTGTCGGGCGCCACGTCCACTTCGATCTCGTCGCCCCGCTGGAACTCCCCGACCAGGATCTTGTCGGACAGCGGATCCTCGACGTACTTCTGGACCGCGCGCTTCAGCGGGCGGGCCCCGAAGTGCTCGTCGTACCCGCGGTCCACCAGGAAGTCGCTGGCGGCCGGCGTCAGGCGCAGCGTCAGCTCCTCGTCCCCGAGCCGCTTCTGCACGTCCCGCAACACGATCTGCACGATCTGGGCGATGTGCTCGCGCGTGAGCGGGTGGAAGACGATGATGTCGTCCAGCCGGTTGAGGAACTCGGGGTTGAAGACCTTGTTGATCTCCTCCTTGACCTTCTCGGCCATGCGCTCGAAGGTGGCGCGGCTATCCGGCTGGGCGAAGCCCAGCGGCTTGCCCTTGACCATGTCGCGCGCGCCCACGTTCGAGGTCATGATCACGACCGTGTTCTTGAAATCGATCAACCGGCCGTAGTTGTCGGTCAGGTGACCCTCGTCGAGCACCTGGAGGAGAATGTTGAACACGTCGGGATGGGCCTTCTCGATTTCGTCGAGCAGGACCACGCAGTACGGCTTCCGGCGCACCGCCTTGGTGAGCGTTCCGGAGTCCTCGTAGCCGACGTAGCCCGGCGGCGCCCCGATCAGGCGGCTGACCGAGAACTTCTCCATGTACTCGGACATGTCCACCCGGATGAGGGCGTTGGGGTCGGCGAACAGGAAGCGGGCCAGCGCGCGCGCCAGCTCGGTCTTCCCCACGCCGGTGGGGCCGCTGAAGACGAACGATCCGATGGGCCGCTTGGGATCTTTCAACCCGGCCCGGCTGCGGCGGATGGCCCGGGAGATCACCGCGATGGCCTCGTCCTGGCCCACCACGTACTGGTGCAGCTCTTCCTCCATCCGGAGCAGCCGGGCGGTTTCGGCCTCCTGGAGCCGGGTGACCGGAATCCCGGTCCAGCGCGAGACGATGAAGGCCACCTCGTCCTCGTTGATCCGGGGCCGGTGGGTCTGGCGCTGGCGCTCCCACTCCTCCTGCTTCTTCCGGATCTCGCTCTGGAGCTCCCGCTCCTGGTCCCGCAGGGCGGCGGCCCGCTCGAAGTTCTGGTCCCGCACCGCGTTTTCCTTGTCCTGGCTGATCCGCTCGAGCCGCTCCTTGAGCGTGGCCACCTCGGGCGGCGGCACCTGCGCGGCCAGCCGCGCCCGAGCCCCGGCCTCGTCGATCACGTCGATCGCCTTGTCGGGGAGGAAGCGGTCGGTGATGTAGCGCTCCGACAGGCGCACCGCCGACTCCAGCGTCTCGTCCGGAATCACCACCCGGTGGTGATCCTCGTAGCGCTTGCGCAACCCCTTCAGAATCTCGATCGTCTCCTCGACCGTGGGCGGGTCCACGATCACCGTCTGGAACCGCCGCTCCAGCGCGCCGTCCTTCTCGATGTACTTCCGGTACTCGTTGAGGGTCGAGGCCCCGACGCACTGGAGCTCGCCGCGGGCGAGCGCCGGTTTCAGCATGTTGGAGGCGTCCACCGCCCCCTCGGCCGCGCCGGCGCCCACCAGCGTGTGCAGCTCGTCGATGAAGAGGATGATGTTCCGGTTCTGGGCGATCTCGTTGATCACCGCCTTGAGCCGCTCTTCGAACTGACCCCGATACTTGGTCCCCGCGATGACGGCCGCCATGTCCAGCGAGAGCACCCGATGGTCCTTCAAGGCGTCGGGACACTGCCCGCTGGCGATGAGCTGAGCCAGGCCTTCCACGATGGCGGTCTTCCCCACGCCCGGCTCGCCGATCAGCACCGGGTTGTTCTTCTTGCGCCGCGAGAGGATCTCCATGACCCGCTCGATCTCCTTCTGCCGCCCGATGGTCGGATCGAGCTGACCCTCGGCCGCCAGCTGGGTCAGATCGCGACAGAAGTGGTCCAGCGCCGGCGTCTTGGACTTTTTCTCGGTCTTGGGCGGCGCGGGCTGAGCCGCCGCCCCGCCCGACCCGCCCCCCGACGGCATCTCGCTCCCCAGCAGCCGCAGGGTCTCGGCGCGGGCCTGCTCCAGGTTCACCCCCGCGTCGGTGAGCACCTGCGCCGCGATCCCCTTCTCCTCCCGCAACAGGCCCAGCAGGAGGTGCTCGGTCCCGACATAGGAGTGGTTCAGCTCCCGGGCCTCGCTCATGGCCAGCTCCAGCACCTTCTTGGCCCGGGAGGTGTAGGGGAGGTCGGGCCCGGCGGCCGCCTGGGCTTTCCCCTTCTTGACCGTCTCCTCGATCTTCTGCTGGATCTCCTCGAGATCGACATTCAGATTGGTCAGGACCGCCGCGGCGACCCCTTCGCCTTCCCGGATCAGCCCGAGCAGAATGTGCTCGGTCCCCACGTACTCGTGGTGCAGACGGGCGGCCTCTTCCCGCGCCATCTGCAATACCTTCCGCACCCGATCCGTGAAGTTGTACCCGTTCATGCCCCGTTAACCCGCCTCGCCCTCCAACAGGTTCCGTACATAGGTCGCGCGCACGGCGGGCAACTCGGGATCGCCCGGTGGGCGCCCCTCCAGCGCCGCGAGGTGCGCGGGCTGCGTGAAGATCAACAGCTTGTTGAGCGTATATACACTCAGCCCGGGAATCAGATTCAGCCCGACGCCCAAGCGCACTCCGCTCAGCAAGTTCATCGTCTCTTCGAAAGTCAGGCTGCGCGCGTAACGCAGCAGGCCGTAGGCCCGCCAGACCTTGTCGGCGATGATGGTCGGCGCGTCCCGCAGCAGCACCTCGCGCGCCTGCACCTCGTACTCGATCACCTGGCGGACGATCCGACCCAGATGATCGAGCAACTCCTCCTCGGCCTTCCCCAGCGTCGTCTGGTTCGACAGCTGGAAGAAGTTGCCGACCACCTCACTGCCCTCCCCGTAGAGGCCCCGAAACGTGAGCCCCACCTGGGCCAGGCCCTGCAAGACCTTCTGGATCTCCTTGGTCAAAACGAGGCCCGGCAAGTGGATAAGGACACTCGCCCGCAGCCCCGTCCCGGCATTCGTCGGGCAAGACGTAAGATAGCCAAATTCCGGGTGAAACGCGAACGGGAGAAGCCGCCCCAGCTCCGCATCTACCGCCTCCACCTGGGCATAGGCCTCCTCCAGCGAGAACCCCGACCACATTCCGTGGAGCCGCAGATGGTCCTCCTCGTTCACCATCACCCCCACCCGCCCCTGAACCAGCAACGCCGCCCCCGGCCGGGGTCGGCTCTCCCGATCCAGCCCGGCCAGCTCCTTGCTCACCAGATGCCGCTCGTGCAAGAGCTGCCGATCCGCCCGGTCCAGCTGGTCCAACCGGAGCCCCAGGGCCCCACCCAGCCGCTGGCTGGCGCGCGCCGCCTCCTCCACCCGCGTCAGCACGGCAGCCCGGTCGGGATCCTTGGCCCGCTGGCTGAACGGGTAGCCCTGGAGGTTGCGGGCCAGGCGAATCCGGGTGGAGAGCACGATCTGGCTCTGCGCCCCCGACGCGTCCAGCCAGGCCAGGCCGCCGTCCGGCAAGAGCCCCAGATCGATCATTCCAGCACCCGGATGCGGTCGCGCAGCTCGGCCGCCAGCTCGAAGTTCTCGCTCTCCACCGCCCGCCGGAGCTGCTCCTTCAGTTCCAGCAGGGTGCGGCGCGGATCCATCTCCCCCTCACCCGGCGCCGCGTAGCGCTCGCCGGTATGATGGCTGGACCCGTGCAGCCGGCGCAGGAGGTCGCGCAGGTGGAAGTCGAAGGCGGTGTAGCACTGAGCGCAGCCCAGCCGGCCGCTCTCCCGAAAGTCGCGCAGCGTCCCCCCGCAGCTGCCGCACCGGAGACCGTCGGCGGGGGTGGGGAGCAAGGCCGCGGCGCCCTTTCCCATGGCGGTGATGAACCCGCCCAGCGGCGACTT
>DATLXT010000175.1:0-5159 GCA_035575475.1 Gemmatimonadales bacterium
GGGCGGGCTCACCAGCGGACCGCGGGGCATTATGCGACACGGGGGGTGGGAAGCCGAAGGCAACGAGAGCCCGCAGCCCACACTCTCGACCGAGCGCCTCCTCCTCAGGCCCTTCCGCCTCGACGACGCCCCGGCGGTAGAGCGGCTCGCGGGGGCGCGCGAGATCGCCGACACGACGCTCACCATTCCGCACCCGTACCTGGATGGGATGGCCGAGCAGTGGATCGCGACCCACGAGGAGGCCTGGGAACGCCGCGAGCGGGTGATCTTCGCCATGACCTCGGAGGCGCACGGGGTGATTGGCGCGATCGGCCTCGAGCTCGCGCTCGCCCACCGCCGCGCCGAGCTGGGCTACTGGGTGGGCCGACCGTTCTGGAATCGCGGCTACGCCTCCGAAGCGGTGCCCGCGGTCATCGCCTTCGGGTTCGAGACCTTGAGCCTCAACCGGATCTGGGCCCAGCATCTCACGCGAAACCCCGCCTCGGGCCGCGTGCTGCTCAAAGCCGGGATGCGGTTCGAGGGGATCCTCCGGGAGCACGTCTTCAAGTGGGACCGGCCGGAGGACCTGGCGGTGTACGCGATCCTTCGGGCCGAGTACGAGGGCGGCGGGCGTCGACCCTTACGCGAATAAGGACGGGGAGGTTCCCATGTTCGTCGGGCATCTGGCGTTGGGTTTCGCCGCCAAACGGGTCGCCCCTGGCGTGAGCCTCGGGTGGCTGGTGGCGGCAGTGGTCGCCCTGGACCTGGTGTGGCCCGTGTTTCTGCTGGCCGGGCTCGAGCAGGTCCGGATCGAACCCGGCGCCACCGCGTTTACACCCTTGGTCTTCCAGTCCTATCCTTGGTCGCACAGCCTGCTCACCGCCGTCGCCTGGGGCGGCGTCCTGGTGGGCATCGCGCGCCGCGCCGGGGTCGCCCGATCCGTCACGGGGCTGCTCATCGTCCTGACTGCGAGCCACTGGCTGCTGGACGCGGCGACCCACGCCCCGGACCTGCCCCTCTGGCCGGGACCCTCGCCCCGCGTCGGCTTGGGGTTGTGGAATTCCCTGGCCGGGACCTTCCTGGTGGAAGGCACGCTGTGGGTCGCCGGTCTCGCGCTCTACCTGCGGGCCCGTCCGCTCGCCGGCAGGGGTCCCAGGCTCGCCTTCTGGAGCTTCGTCCTCGTCACCACTGCGATGTGGGTAGCGGGGCCCTGGTCTCCGCCCCCGCCGGACCCGCGGGCCCTGGCGTGGTTCGCTCTGGCGGGCTGGATCGTGCTGCCCTGGGCGGCGCTGGCGGATCGCCGGCCACCGCAGGGCGCCGGGCGAGGTCAGGAGGACCCGAAGGAAACCGGGCCTCGAGCCGGCGCGTAGGCCGCGATATGGCGCTGGTCGAGCCCTGGCTGGCCGAGCGCCTGGAGTTCGCGGAGGGTCTCTTGGCCCACGTCCGAGATCGCCCGTCGTTGAGTCCCCGCCAGGAGGGCAGGTGAGGCGGCGACCTCCGGCGCGGGACACGCCACTCGAGACCTCCCGACTCGCCTTGGTCGCGTCTTCTCCCCAGCACCTTCTGGCGCTGATCGAGCGACCGGAGCGCTTTGAACGGTTGGCGGGCCTGCGCCCGGCCCCGGGCCTCGCTGCGCTCTACACCTCGGGTGAGGTCTCCCCCGCCTGGATCGCCGCACTCAGGGACTCCTCAGAGCCGGATCCCTGGCGGTTTGGTTTCTTCGTGGTGGATCGCGAGAGCGGACAGGTGATCGGCAGCGCGGGATTCAAGGGGCCGCCGGACCCGGATGGCGTCGTCGAGATCGGCTACGGGGTGGTGCCCCAGCATGAGGGGCGGGGGTACGCGACGGAGGCCGCTGCCGCCCTGGTCCGCTTCGCGGTGGCCAGCCGCCGCGTGCGGGTGGTGCGCGCTCACACCCTGCCGGTCGCCAACGCCTCCACGCGGGTCCTTCTCAAATGCGGGTTCCGTCACATCGGCACGGTCATCGACCCGGATGACGGGCCGGTCTGGCGCTGGGAGCGAGAACTCTAGCCTCGAAGCGCCCGGAGACGAGCCGCCCCGGGGCAGCGCAACGCTCCGACCCGGATTCGCGTAATCCTCGCATGAGGCCGCCGGCCCGCCCGCCCGCCCGCTGGCGCGCCGGCCGGTGGCGTGTAAGCTCACCCACTCCAGGGTGTCCCACCGGTTTGCGGAGGTCTCGATGAAGTTCGTCAGGCTCGCTGGCCTCGCCCTCGCTCTCGGGCTCTTGGTCCCGGGCGGGGCGAGGGGTCAGGGGGCGGCGCCCCCGGGGCCGTCCTTTTACGCGGTCCAGAACGCCCGCATCGTCACGGCTCCCGGCCGGGTGATCCCCCGCGGCACCATCGTCATGAAAGACGGCCTGATCGTGGCCGTGGGGCCGAACCTCAATACGCCCGCCGGCGCCTGGGTGATCGACGGCACCGGGCTCACCGTGTACCCGGGGCTGGTGGACGCGCTGACCACGGTGGGTCTGCCGGCCTCCTTGCGAGTGCCCGAGCCGCGCGCCGGGGGTCCGGCGGGCACGGGCGCGGGCCAGCGCCCCCCCGGCCAGCCGGCCGCGTACTCCTGGGGTCCCCAGGACCGGCCCGCGACCACGCCCTGGGTGGTGGCGGCGGACGAGATCGAGCCCGGGGACGAGCGGATCGCCTCCTGGCGCAGCGCCGGGTTCACCGCCGCCGTGGTGACCCCGGAACGGGGGTTCTTCCCGGGGCAGGCCGCCTTCGTCAACCTCGCGGGCGAGCGTCCCAGCGAGATGGTCGTCCGGGCACCGGTGGCCGTGCGGGTGAACCTCCAGGGCGGCCCCGAGCACCGGGGGTATCCCAACTCGCTCATGGGCGCCATCGCCTACGTCAAGCAGACGCTCTTCGACGCGCAACACTACGATCAGGCCTGGGCCACCTACCAGGCGCGCCCCACCGGGTTGGTGCGGCCGGAATACGATCGCGCGCTCGCGCCCCTGGCGGACGCGCTCAGCAGCCGGCGTCCGCTCCTGGTTCCGGGCAACCTGGCGAAGGAGATCGAGCGCGCGCTGGCCCTCGCCCGGGAGACCGGCGCGGCGCCGGTGGTTTACGGGGTTCAGGAGGCGTACCGGATGCCCGGCGCCTTGGCCCGCGCCGGCGTGCCGGTCCTGGTCAACGCCGACTGGCCGGTGCGTGACCGCGATGGCGATCCCGACGCCGACGTGCCGCTCTCCACGCTCCGGTTCCGCGACCGCGCGCCCACCACGCCCGCCGAACTGGAGCGCGCGGGGGTGCGGTTCGCGTTCTACTCCGGGCGGCTGTCGGACCCCAGGGACCTGCTGGCCAACGTGCGGAAGGCCGTGGGGCTCGGCCTCTCGCCCGAGGGAGCGCTGCGGGCGCTGACCCTCACCCCGGCCGAGATCTTCGGCGTGGCCGACCGAGTGGGGACGCTCGAGCCGGGGAAGATCGCGAACCTCCTGGTCACCCAGGGCGATCTCTTCGACCCGCGGATGACCGTGAAGTACGTCTTCGTGGACGGCCGCAAGTTCGAGCCGGTTCCGCCCGTCGAGACGGCGCTCGGGGGATCGGAGGGGCAGGGAGGGGAAGGGCGCGGCGGTCGGGGTGGCCGGCGGCAGGCGGACACCACGCCTCCCGCACCACCCATCCCCATGGTCGATGACCGGGGTCCCATTCGCACCGCGCGCACCACCGTGATCCGGAACGCCACGATTCTGACGGTGGCGAACGGGACGATCGAGCGCGGCTCGATTCTGATCCGCGACGGAAAGATCGCGGCGGTGGGAACCGAGGTGCCGGCGCCGGGGGACGCCCAGGTGATCGACGCCACCGGAAAGTACGTCATTCCCGGGATCATCGACGCGCACTCGCACATCGCCACCGATGCCGTGAACGAAGGCAGCGTGTCCGTGTCGGCGATGGTGGGGATCCGGGACGTGCTCGACCCCGACGACGTGGCGATCTACGAGGCGGCGGCGGGCGGGGTGACGACGGCCAACATCCTCCACGGGAGCGCCAACCCCATCGGTGGCAAGAACGCCGTGATCAAGATGCGGTGGGGCGCGGACGCGGCCGGCCTCGTGCTCCAGGGCGCGCCCCCGGGGATCAAGTTCGCGCTGGGCGAGAACACCAAGCGCGACCGGGAGCCGGACCGCTATCCCGCCACCCGCATGGGGGTGCAGGACGTCATTCGGCAGGCGTTCGTGGAGGCCCGCGAGTGTCAGCAGCGCTGGCGGGCCTATGAGGAGGCCCGGCGAGCGCGCCGCCCGGCCCTTCCGCCGCGGCGGGACTTGAAGCTCGAGACCCTGGCCGAGATTCTCGACGGCAAGCGGCTGGTGCATGCCCACGGGTATCGCGCGGACGAGCTGCTCCAGCTGATGCGGCTGGCCGAGGAGTTCGGGTTCAAGATCGCCACCTTCCAGCACGTGCTCGAGGGCTACAAGATCGCCGACGAGATCGCCCGCCACGGGGCCGGCGCGTCCACCTTCTCCGACTGGTGGGCCTACAAGGTCGAAGCCTACGACGCCATTCCCTACAACGCCGCGCTCATGGCCGAGCGCGGAGTGGTGGTGTCCATCAACTCGGACAGCCGCGAGGAGATGCGCCATCTGAACCAGGAGGCCGCGAAGGCCATCAAGTGGGGAGGTCTGTCGGAGAACGAGGCGCTGAAGCTCGTGACCTTGAACCCGGCCCGCCAGCTGGGCATCGCCGACCGGGTGGGCTCGATCGAGGTGGGGAAGGACGCCGACCTGGTGATCTACACCAACCATCCCCTGAGCGTCTTCGCGCGGGTGGAGCAGACGCTGATCGACGGGCAGGTGTATTTCGACCGCCAGGCGGACCTGGCGCGGCGTCCGGCGCTGGCGGAGGAGAAGAAGGCCCTGCTCGAGAAGGAGCGGGGCCCGGCCGATCAGCGGCCGCGGGTCACCACCACGGCGACGGACGCACCGCGGGAGGAGCAGCCATGAGGGGCGGAGCGAGGGGACCGGTTTTGGCGGCGCTGACCCTGGTCCTGCCGGGGGCGTCGCTCCCGGCGCAGGCGAGCGGGCCGGAGGGCGCCCTGGTCATCCGGGGCGGCACGGTGCATACCCTGGTGGGTCCCCCCATCGAGCACGGCACGGTAGTGATCGAGGGCGGCAAGATCGCGGCGGTCGGTGCCGGCGTGGCGGTGCCCGCCGGGGCGCG
>DATLXT010000176.1:0-2438 GCA_035575475.1 Gemmatimonadales bacterium
GGCGCCGCACCGCCGCGCCGACCTCTCGATGCTCGGCCTCCGCGCCATGGTGGCCGGGAACCTGGCGGCGTTCATGAGCGCGTCCATCGCGGGGATGCTGGTCTGACGGCCAGCGGGCAGGGAGGACCGGGGAGCGCGGTCTCGGCGGCGACCGAGAGCGTCCGGGCGTGGATCGGCGACTTCCAGCCTCGGGTCGCTATGGTGCTGGGGTCGGGGTTGGGTGCCTTGGCCGACGCCATCGAGGCCGCCGTCCGCATTCCGCAGTCCGCCGTTCCGGGCTTCCCGGGGGCGGGTGTGGCGGGACACAAGGGCGAACTGGTGGCCGGAACCCTCGAAGGCGTGCCGGTGATCGCGCAGAGCGGCCGCTTTCACCTCTATGAAGGGCATGCCCCGGCCACGGTGGTCCTCCCGGTGCGGGTGTTCGCGCGGCTCGGCGTGTCCCTCCTGATCGTCACCAACGCCGCCGGCGGCATCCGGCGCACCTTTCGCCCCGGCACCCTGATGCTGATCGCCGACCACATCAATCTCATGTGGCGGTCGCCCCTGGCGGGCCCGGTGGAAGAGGGAGAGGAGCGCTTCCCCGACATGAGCGAGCCCTACGACCGGGCTCTGCGGACGGCGGCGCGCGAGGTGGCGCGGGAGCGCCGGATCCCGCTCGAGGAGGGCGTCTACTGCGCCCTGCTCGGCCCGTCCTACGAAACGCCCGCCGAGATCCGGATGCTGGAGCGGCTGGGAGCCGACGCCGTGGGCATGTCCACCGTGCCCGAAGTGATCACTGCGCGGGCCCGCAGGATCCGCTGTCTCGGCCTCTCGACCATCACCAATGTGTGGGGCGCCGGGCCGGTTCAGCCGCTGTCCCATGAGGAGGTGCTGGAAAGCGGCCGGCGGGTCGCGTCCCAGCTTGCAACACTCGTTCGCGGAGTGCTCGCCCGGCTGTGAGCCCGGTGCCCGGGCATCCCTCCGGTTTGCAACCCTTTCCTCGCCGGTCTCGTCTAAGGCGGTGATTGCGCGGTGCGCGACGCCGTCACGCGCCCGATCTCCGGACCCTGACCCGCGGGCGAGCCATGACGACGATCGCGATCCTGTTGTGCCTGGTTGCCGCCGACCTTCCCCCGCAGAACGGCGACCCCTCCCCCGGCGCGAGGCCCGCGGTGCGCGCGGTCCGCGCGGGCCA
Source organism: Gemmatimonadales bacterium (assembly GCA_035575475.1). Classification (GTDB taxonomy): domain Bacteria; phylum Gemmatimonadota; class Gemmatimonadetes; order Gemmatimonadales; family GWC2-71-9; genus DATLXT01. The sequence continues at coordinate 1,175 of DATLXT010000176.1, forward strand.
GGCGGTGGTACTCGACGGCCGTCTCACCGAGGCGCTCTGGCAGGGCGCGGACCGGGTGCGGGACTTCGTGCAGCGCGACCCCGTGGAGGGGGCCGCGGCCAGCGAGAGCACCGTGGTCTATCTGGCCTACGACGACGCCGCGATCTACGTCGCCGCCCGGCTCTTCGACCGGGCCCCCGATTCCCTCGTCGCGCGCCTGGGCCGCCGGGACGTGGGCACCGACTCCGACCGCTTTCTCGTCTATCTCGACCCCTACTACGATCGCCGCAGCGGTTTCTACTTCGGGATCAACGCCGCCGGCACCCTGTACGACGGGGTGCTGTACAACGACGACTGGGACGACAACTCCTGGGACGGCGTGTGGGAGGGAAAGGCGGTGATCGACGAGCTGGGATGGACCGTGGAGATGCGGATTCCCTATTCCCAGCTCCGCTTTCGTACCGCGGACGTCCAGGTGTGGGGCGTGAACTTCCGCCGCGAGATCGCCCGCAAGGCCGAGATCGCCTATTACGCGCCGCGCCCCAAGAACGCCAGCGGCTTCGTGTCGCGATTCGCCGATCTCGTCGGCATCGAGCGCATTACCCCGCCGCGGCGGCTCGAACTGATGCCCTACGTCAACACCCGGGCGGCGTTCACCCGGCACGCGCCGGGGGACCCCTTCAACGACGGCTCCACCTACACTCCGGCCCTCGGCCTCGACCTGCGCGCCGGCATCGGCAGCAACCTGACCCTCAACGCCACCATCAACCCGGACTTCGGGCAGGTCGAGGTGGATCCCGCGGTGGTCAACCTCAGCGACGTCGAGACGTTCTTTCAGGAAAAGCGGCCGTTCTTCATCGAAGGCTCGACCATCTTCGAGTTCGGCTTTGGCGGCGCCAGGAACTTCTGGGGCTTCAACTGGGCGCATCCCCGCATGTTCTACACCCGCCGGCTGGGGCGCGCCCCGCAGGGGGGCCAGCCCGCGGCCACATACGCCGACCGGCCCGAGGGCGTCAACATCCTGGGCGCCCTGAAGCTCACCGGCAAGGTGGCCGGTCGCTGGAACGTCGGGGCGCTGGCGGCCGCCACCGCCCGGGAGTTCGCCCGGCTGCACGATACCGTCACCGACGCGCGCTACCGCGCCGAAATCGAGCCGCTGACCTATTCGGCCGTGTTCCGGGCTCAGCGGGAGTTCCCCGAGGGCCGCCAGGGCCTCGGGACCATGATCACGGCGGTGGTGCGGGATTTCGACGCGCCGGGGCTGCGCGACCAGGTGAACAGCGGC
>DATLXT010000177.1:0-4951 GCA_035575475.1 Gemmatimonadales bacterium
GTGACGCCGGGGGGGAGCAGCATGAGCGCCTGACGGTTCCTGGTGAGAACCACCTCCAGGCCGAGCCGCCGAACCTCCTCGATGACGGCCGGTTCCCAGTCAGCAAGGGTCGCGAGCACGACCCGGCCCCGCTCCAGGGGCGCGCGGCCGCGCTTCCACGGTGGTACCGTCCGCCAAGGTGATCTGCAACGTTCCCTCGAGCGCCGGGTCCACCCCCGCGGCATCGAACCGCTCGCCGACTTGGCCATGGCTCACCGCCCGGGGCCCGCCGCTCTTCTGGCCCCAGACGCCGTGGAGCCATTGTCCGAGTAGAAGGCACCCCGACCTACCGCAGCCGCCCCGCCACCCGCTTCCCCAGCGCCGCGAGCCCGTCCCGCGACGGCGACCCGGTGAGCAGAAACACGTGCAGGCCCTTCCGGGCAATCAGCGAACCGCCGGGCCCGACCGGATAGGGCCGGTACAGGGCTTCGTCGCCCACCCCCGCGATAGGCACCGGCTCGACCTTGCTCATCTGCCAGTCCCCGTCGGCCCGGACGCCGTACCAGAGGGTCATGGCCTGATCCTGGGTCGCGCCCCGGAACAACTTGAGCATCACCCCCTCGCTCGACCCCTCCTTCACGTACCAGGAGCAGAGTTGCGCTCCGGTCATCTCGTTCGGGCCCGAGTTGAGCGAATCGATGAATGCCCGTGGCGCCCCCATTACCCCGGCCACCTCGGCCAGGCTGAGGAGCTCGCAAGCCGGGTAGGGGCCCGCCCCCGAGGGCCTGTCAGGTCCGGGCCGGGGCACCCAGAGGCCCGCGGCCAGCAGCCAGGCGGTCAGAAGCTCCAGCATACCGGTCCCCCTTCCGTCACGGTTTCTGCCGGTCCCCTTTCATCATCTGCTGCATCGCCTTGCCCAGGTTCATCTCCTGATAGTCCGCCGGGGGCCGGAACAGATCGTCGCCGATCCGCTTCTTCTCGATGCGGGTGACCACCATCGTGAACTTGCCCCTCTTGTCCTGGATCTTGAGGGGGAAGGCGCCGTCCTCGGCGAACTCCCTCAGCTCGGGGTGCCGCGCGAGCTGAGCCTCGATGTCGCGCCGCTCCAGGAATCCCGCCTTGCTGAGCGCGCCGACCCCGCTCTGCCCGCTCGCACCCCAGAACCCCAGTCCCTTGGCGATGCACATGTCGGTCTGGTCCTGACCGACGAGCCAGTGCTCGCATGCATACCCCGCGATGGTTTCCTTGCGGCCGGTCCGCTGGAACTTGAGATCGGGCAGCTTGTGTTCCCGGTCCCCGGCGTCCAGCCCCTTGGCCATCTCCCTCACGTTCGTGCGCATGTACATCTTCTGCGCCGGCACGACCGTGATCATCTCGCCCGTGTTCCCGTCAGTGATGGTGATCGCAGGACCCATGTACTGCTTCTGGATCTCGGGCGAGCTGGCCTCCGTGCGGGACCTGAGGCCTTTCACGTAGTACACCACGTCGACCGTTCTCCCCTCCGCGAGCATCTGGGCGTGGACGGCGCCCTCGAACCCCTGACCGGCCGCGGGGGCCGGCCAGGCGACGACAGCCAGGGCGGCACGCGTGATGTCGTATCGCATATCGTACCTCACGAGCGTATGGTGGAAGTCAACTCGGCGCCCTCTCGCGTCGCCGCCCTCCCCGTCACCCCGGGGCAAACCAGGGTGCACTCGACCCACGGACTCGGCCCCCCGTCACCCCGGCGCAAGCCGGGGTCCAGCCGGCCCACCGACTCCACCCCGCCTGGATTCCTGCTTTCGCAGGAATGACGTTCGTGGCTCACCGCCGCGACCCCCGTCCCCCCCCGGCGCCCTCGGGGTCTACGCGGCCCAGCAACTCATGCCCCCGTCACTCCGGCGAACCGGGGTCCAGCCGGCCCTCACACCTGGCAATTGGCACCCGCCGGTTCCGTGGTGACCCAGTCGTGCTGGGCCAGGATCTTCTTCTTACCGAGCCCCGGAATCGGAATCCCGAGGAGCTGGACACCCAGCCCGGCCCCGAAGGCGCTGTTCATCTGGAAGCGCCGGCAGGGGACCAGGCTCGCACCGCCGGCGCTCACGATGCTCGTGGCGAGCACGTGGTCGACGTAGGCTACGGCGGACGTGTTGAAGAGGCCGAGCCCGAAGCCGATCCGCGGCACTTGGGCGGCCACCAGGATGCCGGACACCCCGAGGCTGGTGATCTGGCGGCTGGTGGTCTCCGGGGTGCCGGTCAGGCCACCCTCCGTGTTCATGGCGGCCGGAGTCGCCTCGATGGTCACGCCGCCTTGCAGGGCGACGTGGTAGCTGCCTGCCGCGGAGGCGTAACGGCTCGTGAGGGCCGGCGCCGCGAGGAAATTCACCCCCACCTCCACCACGAAGGGGATTCCCGCGATGATGAGCGGAAGGTCGTAGTTCCACGGTACCTCGACCTTCACGTTCTCCGAGAAGGTGCCGGAGGCACCGAGCCGTGCGATCCAGTCGAGATCGGCCTCGCCGTGGAGATCGCGGATCGCCAGACGAAAGTTGCCGAGTTGGGCGTCGGCGATGGCCAGCTTCCCTTCGGTGGCGAAATCATCCAGATGGCCCCGGACCCGGATCCGGAGGTCGAACTGCTCGGCGGCGAGGCCGAAGAGCCCTTTGGGCGTGAGTTCCCCGCCCGCGCCGCCCGGATGTTCGACCTCCCCTATCCCCGGTCGGGTGTTCGTCTCCCGCTCTTCCCACTCCTTGGCCTGCTGCTTCTCCTCCGCGGTCAGCGGCTTGCTCTCGGGCCGCTCGTCGCGCCCCCCCCTGGCGTGACGCGTGCCGTGAGCCCGGGTCCGCTCGCCCTGCGCCTCCTCGGGCTCGTCGAATGCCTGGCTCTCCCCCTTGCGGGCCTCCAGCGCGAACCGGAGCCGGGCGCCATCCCAGCCGTACCCAACCTCGAACTCGTAGCCCCCGCTCTCCCCTTCGGCGTGGTGCGGGAGCTCCCCCTCGGTGCCTTCGTCCGGCGAGGCGTTCCCGGTCGCGTCGCTGGCGCCCTCGCCCTGCCGGGCAGTCTCCCACCCGGACGGGCGAAGGGGAAAGGCGGCGAACCGATAGAGCGGCGGCTCCTCTCGAAGCGCCGTGCGGCGGCCGCCCTCCGCGTCCGGCGCGGCGGGTGTCACCATCCCGCTCGCGAACGAGGTTCTGGCCTTCCAGGCAATCCGCCCATTGGGGATCGCTTCGGGGAGTGAAGCCGCGTCGGTCCGCACGACGATCGCGTCGCCGCGCGGTTCGACCCCGGTCACCCGGCGGAGCGCCACGCCCCAGACGAGGAGGATCCGCCCCGGCTGGAGCTGGCGGATCTTGGGCTCCGCCGAGTCGAAGGTGAACGTGGCACCGTCCCGGCTCACCCGGCGGAGCGCGCGGAGCGTCTCCACCCGGTCCAGCCGCACGGCATTCGGGCTCCACTCGATATCCACGGTGGCGCCGCGAACCGTGTCCACGGTCTCCAGATAGTGCCGGAGGCCGGCCGAATCGGGCACCAGCACCTGAGCGATGCCCAGGCTGGGCGATCCCGCCGCCACGGCGGCACCGGCCGGGGCGGCGGCGCGATCATCCGGTACCTCGCGCCGGCACCCTGCCAGCGCGAGGAGCAGACCGGCGGAGACGAGGACCGGGTAGCGGATGGAAGCGGCCATGGCGGAGACTCCCAGCACCGGTCGGTCCGCGGCGCCTAGTACGGGAATGCGGCGAGGAACCGGCCCAGGACCGCGACCTGGGCCGGCGTGGCAGGCAGCGCGACATCGCCCTCGGTGTCGTGGCTGCTGGCGCAGAACACATAGGGCCCGCGGCTCCAGATAAAGGATCCCGGGGCCCCGGAGTAACTGGGCTCGGTATCTAACGACTCCGCGACAGCCGGGGGCACCCCGGCCTCCCGTTCTCCGGCCCGGCACTGCGCCACCAGGCGTCGCGCCGCCTCCGGACTGGAGGCCGCCGCGGCAAGGACGCGGACCGCCGCGCTCCCGGCCTGATAGAGGCCCAAGACCCCGCCGGCCCGGGGACCCCCGAACCGGTCGTGGACCCGGATCCGGCTGAACTCGCCGGCCGCGCGCGGGAGCAGCGCGTCCACCGATTCCCCGGGCGGGAGCGGCCGCCGGTCGAGGTCGAACGGCACCGGCCCGGTCGGCGCGGGACCTTGCGGCGGAGCGGGTCCCACGGGATCCGTTCCACCGAGCCGCTCCCACACCAGCTTGAGCGTCGTGCGGGCGAGGCCACCTAGCAGATGATCGAGATCCATGATCCGCTCCTCAGAGCCGGCTCATCGCCCGGGCCACCAGCGCCTTCGCCTTCTCGAGGCCCAGGTGAAGGTTGATCGCCATCAGCACGTCCTTCTTCACCGCCATGAAGCTGAGCCCGCCGAGCACCGCGGCCTCGTCCCAGGGACCCGGGATACCCGCCGTGTCGTGCCGGAGCTGCAGCGAGCTGTCGCCCGTCGCCGCGCCAAGGCTCTGCATGAGCCCCTGCATCTCGGCCATATCCTTTCGGCCCTGGGGCGAGGCGCGCATCGCGCGGTCCACCCGGTTCATCATCGTGTCGGCCCGAAACACGCTGTCCACACAGGCGGCCTCCCCAGTGCCCAGGTTCACGCCGCAGGTACTCTGCACCCCCGAGGAGCTGTCCGCGTTGCGCTTGACCAGAGACGCGCTCTGGCGCGCCTCGTAGAGCGCCTTGAACCCCTGGCTCCAGGTCACGTTCAGCACGACCTCGTTGCTGCCCGGAGCCGCGAGGGTGCCGAAGGGCGTTCGGATCGTCGGGCCCCGGACGGGAAAGGCGCAGCCCTTACCGGTCGTCCGCGGGGCACCCTCCAGCGGGCCCAGGATCGCGGCGGCCTCCGCCGCGCTGACGAGTGAGCAGGGATCGCGCGGAGAGACCAGCGGACCCGGGGCCCGCCGGGCCGCGGCGGCGCCGTCGTAGGGAAGCGGATGGGCGAACCGGGGAAACCCGAG
>DATLXT010000178.1:0-11029 GCA_035575475.1 Gemmatimonadales bacterium
CCGGGGGTCGCCCGCCGCCTCGGCCAGGCGGAGGCCGCGCTGATACCAGGCACCCGCGCCGGCCCACTCTCCCCGCGCCAGCGCCACGTCACCCAGGCCCTGCGCCGCCGCCACCGCCGCCCCCTGGTCGAACTCCGCTTCGGCCAGCGCCAGAGCGCGCTGGTAGTACCGGGCCGCGTCGTGGTAACGTCCCAGCACCACCCCGACGCGACCCAGGCGCAGGAGGCAGTCGATCTCGGCGCGCCGCGCCTGGAGACCGGCCGCGAGGGGCCCCGCGGCCTGGTACCACGCCAGGGCCGCCTCCAGCCGCCCCACGGCTTCCTCCCGTTCTCCGGCGCCCAGCAGCGCCGCCACTGCCGCGGCGGGGTCGCCGCTGGCCACGCTCTCCAGGGCCTCGGCACAGGCCTGGTACAGCAGGGTGACGTGTTCCGCGACCCGCTCGAGCAGCTGCGGGATGCGGCGGCGCAACTCCGCGGGATCGGCGGCCCGCTTTCCCACCGTGAGGTAGGGCCCCGCGCTGGCCCACACCTGCCGTTCCTCGGGCCGGGAGATGGACAGCACCAGGGCCCGCAGAGGCGCCAGCGCCTCGAGGTCGGGCAGCACCTGGAGGGCCTTCTCCACCCGGAGCGGCGGGCCCTGGCCGGTCACAGACCGTACTCCTTGATCTTCCGGGTCAGGGTGTTGCGATGGATGCCGAGGATAGCCGCGGCGGCGCTCACCTGCCCGCCGGTGTGGGCCAGGACCCGGGCGATGTGCCGCGCCTCGACCTCGGCGAGGCTGGGGAGCCCGCCCGAGCGGCCCTCCGGAATCTCCGCCGTCTCGGCGCGCAGTTCCTCGGGGAGGTGATCCACCCGCAGGGTCGAGTCGGTGGCCACGATCACGGCCCGTTCGATGACGTTGCGCAACTCCCGGACGTTCCCCACCCAGGTGTGGTTCCGAAGCACGTCGAGCGCGCGATCCGAGACCGCCTCGATGGTCTTGCCGCAGCGCTCGCCGAACTGCCGCGCGAAATGGGCGGTCAGCAGCAGGAGGTCGTCGCCCCGGTCCACCAGGCGCGGGAGCTGGACGGTGACCACGGCGAGGCGGTAGTACAGATCCTCCCGGAAACGTCCCTGGGCGATGGCTTCCCGCAGGTCGCGGTTGGTGGCCGCGATCAGGCGAACGTCCACCGAGATGGTCTCGCCTCCACCGACGCGCTCGATGGCGCGCTCCTGGACCGCCCGCAGGATCTTGGCCTGAAGGGCCAGGCTCATGTCCGCGACCTCGTCGAGGAACAGCGTGCCGCGGTCGGCCAGCTCGAAGCGGCCGACCTTCCGGGTCACCGCTCCGGTGAAGGCGCCCTTTTCGTGTCCGAAGAGCTCGCTCTCCAGCAGGTTCTCCGGAATGGCGGCGCAGTTGACCGCCACGAAGGGCGCTGGGGCGCGCGGGCCGTTGAGGTGGATGGCGCGCGCGACCACTTCTTTGCCGGTCCCCGACTCGCCCTGGATCAGGACCGTCGCGGTGCTCGCCGAGACCCGCGCCACCAGCTTGTAGACCTCGAGCATCGCCGGGCTCTGCCCCACCAGGGCGTACTCGCCCACCGGCTGGGGCTCCACCCGGGGAAGGGGGAGGGGCACTTCCACCGCGGCGGAGCGCAACCGACGGAGCGCGCGCTGCACTTCCTCACGGCGCAGCGGCAGCGAGAGCAGTTCCAGGACGCCGAGTTTCTCGGCCCGAAGCACCAGGCCGATGCTGGTCCGCTCGGCCGCCGCCAGGAGGCGCGGCGCGCCGGCCACGCCCCGCAGGGTATCGACCCACCAGGCGAGCTCTTCGTCCGGGCGCTCGCCCAGCACCGCCAGCACCACGTCCCAGCGCCCCGAGGAGAGCTGGCGCGCCGCGCGCGGCAGATCGGGCGCCGAAACGATCTCGACCCCCTCGTCGGTGGCCCACTGATTGAGGCTGGCGAGCGCCGGCGGCCCGGCGCCCACCGCCAGGAGGCGCGTGGTCCCGGGCGGCGGGCCCGGCGGCGGCGGGCCGCGATCCACCGTAGACCGGGCCATGGTCCTCACGTCAGCCGGAATCTGGCGACCAGCACCAGGGCATCGTCGTTGGCCCGGGCGTGGTGGGCGAGAATGTGGTCGGCCAGCTCCTGGGGGGCCCGGTGGAGAGCCACCTGCTCGGCGAACTCGCGCCCGATGCCGTCGGTGGCGAACACCAGGAGGTCGCCCGGGCCCACGGTGAGGACCTCGGCGCGCAGGGGAGGCAGCTGGGCGCCCAGCACCCCGCCGCGGGTCACCAGGCCCGAGCGCACCAGGCGACCCGCCGCGTCCTTCTGCCAGAGAATCCCTTCCACGTTCCCGACGCCCAGCCAGGTGAGCGTACCCTCGATGACGTTCAGCGACGCCAGGCTCATGGCCACGCCCCGGGTGCCGACCAGGTCCGTGTGGCAGCGTTTCACCAGGGTGATGAGGGATTCGCCCGCGTGGTGTTCCAGGGTGGCGCAGGCCCGGCGGGCTGCTTCGGCCGCGTCGGCCCCGTGCCCCAGCCCGTCCAGCGCCGCGAGCAGGACACCGCCGGGGAAGGCGCGCACCACCTCCCGATCGCCCGATTCGGCCTGCCCCTGGAGGGCGCGCCCGGCGATCCCGACCTCCACCCAGCGCTGGGCGCCCAGCACCGCGCCGGTCACCTCAGGCCCTCCATTTCTTCAGGGTGACGGTCGTGCCCTTGCCGACTTCGGACTGGATGTCGAATTCGTCCACCAGGCGCCGGGCGCCCGGCAACCCCAACCCCAGTCCGCCGGAGGTGGAGTAGCCGTCCTGGAGCGCCAAGTCGATGTCCCGGATCCCGGGACCTTGATCGCGCGCCATCACCACGATCCCGGTGCGGTTCCCGCTGTTCACCGCCCGGAGGACGATCTCGCCTCGTTTGGCGTAGCGTACGATGTTCCGCGCCACTTCCGAGATCGCCACCGCGATCACGGTCTGGTCGCCGGCGCTGAAGCCGTGCTCCGCCGCGAGCTCCTTCCCCCGCTGGCGGGCGGCGATGACGTCGGCGTCGGAGGCGATGTCCAGCCGCAGCTCATCGGCCACCGGGCACCCGCTCCTTGGATCGGCTGTCGAGGTAGGCCAGCCCTTCCTCCAGGTCGAGGGCCGTGGCGATGCCCTTGAGGGCGAGGCCCAGCTGTACCATGGCGAACGCCACCTCGGGCTGGATGCCCACGATCACCGTCTCGGCGCCGCGGAGCTTGGTCATATGGGCGATGTCCCGCAGGGTCCGGACGGCGAAGGAGTCCATGACGTCCAGCGCCGTCACGTCCACGATCACCGCCCGCGAGCGATACCGGCCCACTTTTTCCGCGATCGCCTCCCGCAGATGCATGAGATCGGCGTCGGTCAGGGCCGATTGCACGGATGCGATGAGGTATTCCCCCTGCTTCAGGATGGGGACTTCCACGGACCCCTCCGATCAGGCGGGCTGTGCGGTTTCCTCGATGGGCACCACCTTGTACCCCAGGAGCCGCTCCGCCTGCTCCAGGCCTCCCTGGAGGTCGCCGACGGTGGTCATTTCGCTCAGGTCCACGCCGATGGTCACCAGGGTCTGCGCGATCTCCGGCGAGAGGCCGGTGACGATCACGGTGGCGCCCAGGAGCCGCGAGGCTTCCACCGTCTGAACCAGGTGGTTCGCCACATTCGAGTCCATGGCGGCCACGCCCGTGATGTCGATCACCACGACCTTGGCGCGGTTGGTGCGGATGGCGCGCAACAGCTGCTCGGTCAGCTGACGGGCGCGTTGCGGGTCGATGACGCCGATGATCGGCAGGATGAGCAGGCGGTCGCGTACCTGGAGCACCGGGGTGGACAGCTCGCGGATCGCCTCCTGCTGCTGCCGGATCACGCGCTCGCGCTCCTGCACGAACCCCACCGCCACCGTGTTCGCGATCCGGTTCGCCGCGGGCTCGTAGGCGTCCAGGATGCGGTTCAGCTTGTCGAAGTCGTCCTTGTACTTGGCGAAGAGCGACCGGGCCAGCACGTCGCGCAAGAGCAGCACGATCCCGACCACCTCGTGGGTCTCCACCCCCCGCGGGATGATCCGCTCCGACAGGTTGCGGGCGTAGGCCTGGAGGGCCTCGAAGGTTCCGGTTTCCAGCGCCTCGACGTAGTTGTCGTACACCGAGGTCGCCTCGGCGAAGATCTCTTCTTCGGTCATCGCCGTGAGCAGCTGCGCCTGGGTGATGCGCCGCGCCCACTCCTCGCGGAGCTGGGTGCGGTTCTGCCGCAGGTGAGCGACCAGCTCGCGCAGCAGCCCCGCGGTGTCCTCGCGCGCCATCCGATAGTCCTGCGCCGGGGACGACATGGGTTTGGTCTTCATGAGGAACGGAACCTCCCGACGGTTGACGCGGCTCCTGGCCCAGCCCTCGCCGGAACGGGAGGGCGCTCGAACGTTGCGGGTCTGGAGCGAGCAAGGCTAGTGCCACGGCGCAACACCGGAAGCGCAACCGCAAGAGCTGGCACCACAACACGTTAGGGGTTCGGTGAGAGCCGAGGTGATGCTTCGGCGCAACAGATCGGGGCACAAGGAGCGGCGGCGGCGCACCAAAAAGAGGCGCCGGAAGGACCTGGGAGTGGAGTGCCCGGGATGGGAGCCCGTCAGGGCGACGGGCTCCCGTCACTCACCGCATCATTCGGCTCGGGCCCAGCTACGTGTCAGTTCACGCTGCTCGTGGCGGAGCCGACGACGATGTCCCCGACCTTTTGCGTCAGCTCGGGCGTGCAGCCCAACAGGGTGCACTGCCCGGGGATCACGGTCTCCAGCACCACGTGAATCATGTTCACCGCGATCCCGCTGGCGGTGCGGGTTTGCTCGTTCAACACCACGTACCCGATCCCCGGAAGGTCGATCCGGGTGTTGGGGGCCACGTCCGTGGTCAGGGCAATGCCGTTGACCACGAGGTTCACGAAGCCCGAGCCCTGGGCGTCGCTCCCGGCCCCGGTGGCGTTGCGGTAGCTGCTGGCGACCGCGGTGACGACATCGGCGGTGATCAGCCCGTCCAGGATGCTCACGTTCTCGAGCTCCGAAGTGCTTTGTGCGGTGGATGCCGGACTGTCCACCGCGCCCGTGGTCACGGCCTTGAGCCAGCGGGTCTCCACCGTGCCGGGCACGCCGTAGGTATCGGCATCGCCCACCGACATCCCGCCGCCGGAAGGCAGGGTGGCGACCGGAGACTGCGCCGTCAGGTCCAAGGTCTTGACGTAGACCCCGTAGGCCGTGCCGCCCACGGTTTGCGCCGCCCCAGGGGCGGCGAGCAGAACCGCGCCGCTCAACCCGGTCAGGGCTGCGAGGGCGATGGCTCGCACCCCGCGAAGGTTCATCGCTGTCATGGTCGTCTCTCCTGGTGTTAGCCCATGGTGGTTCATCGCGCCCTCAGCTCATCCGGTGCTTCTGGATGTTGCCGCCCGTGAGGATGCCGTCGCGGCGATAGGGAGCGGCGCCGAGGTTGCACTCCGTGGGATCGGCGGTCCCGATGCAGATGCGGATGTGATCCCGCCCGACGCCGGGTTCCCCGCGGTCGCAGGCGTGCTCGGCGATGAAGGGCACGTCCTCGTGCCGCGACCCGTCCCGGCCGCGCACCGTTCCAAAACCCGAGAAGCGGCCGCAGCCGTTCCGAGCGTTGTCCGTCTCGCCATAGTGGTCCTGCACGGCGACGAACCAGGTCACCCGCCCGTGGAAGGAAAATCCACCCAGAACGGCCGCCGGATTGTGCTCCACCCACTCCAGTTGTCCGCTGCCGTTGGGGTTGCTGCACTCGATGGGGCGCGCCTGGAACCCGAAGGTCGCAAAATCCCGGGAGTCCGGCGTGTTCTTGGGCTGCGGCATCAGGATTGGCGGTTCCGGCTTGTCGATGCGGCCGCCGCCGGTGAGCCGAAAGCACGCCAGCTCCTCATCGGGGAAGAGATGGAGCTGGGGCGCCGTCGCCTGGGGAGCCAGCGGCGCCGGCGCGCGGTCGCAGGCCGCTGCGACCAGGGCCGCCGCGAGCGCCGCCCCGATCAGCGTGGTGGTGGTTCGTTGACCCATGGCCTTTGGCCTCCAAATAGCGTGAGGGTTGTTACCGACTCTCGGGGGAGCGCACAGCAAGCCGAGTGCCGCGGGAATCCCCGGGCGACTCGCGGCTGGGCCGCGGCAACTCGCGGCGCCAACCGTGCCGCGCGGTGGCGGGGCCGCCTCAGCGTGGTGGGGCCGCGCGCAACGCCGTTCGGCCGCCGCGGGCTGTGGTGACGGCGCTTCGCTGCCGCGCGCGCCGGAGCGTCCCGAGCGCGTTCAACGGGCCGGGTCCCGCGAGGTCCCGCCAGCCCCGATCGTCGGGAGGCTCCGGCAGCGACGCGGCCGGTTGGCACCTCGCTTCCCGCCACAAAGTGGTGCACGAAGTCAGGGGCGGCGGGCGCAGCTTGGTGCAGCGGGGGGTCAGGTCCTGGCCGGTGGGCCACAGCGCATCTCGTGGTGACACGGTGGGTTACAGCGTTTGCGGCGACTGCGCGACAGGTGGCCCGGTCCCTGCATTGTCGAGCGGCGAAAGGAGCGAGACGGATCACATGGCCCAACCCATCCAGAACGGGGTGACGCGGCGCGGGAGCCAGCAACTCCCGCTCGACGCCCTGCTGCCGATCACGCCGGACCTGCGAGCCGGCATTCGCGTGCTGGTGGTGGACGACGAGCACACGCTGCGCGAGACCTGCGCCAGCGTGCTCCGCCTCGAGGGATACGACGTGACCGTCGAGGGGCGGGGGCAGGAGGCGCTCGAGATCCTGCGGCGGCAACCGTTCGACATCGTCCTGGTGGATCTCTACATGCCCCAGGTGAGCGGGCTCGAGCTCCTGGAGGCCGCCCTGGCGACCAACCCCGACAGCATCGTCGTGGTCATGACCGGCAATCCCAGCATCGAGTCCAGCGTCGAGGCGCTGCGCCGAGGAGCCTGGGATTACCTGGCGAAGCCCTTCTCCGCGTCGCATCTCCAGGTCCTGATCGGGCGCGCGGCGCACACGCTGCTCATCGGTCGCGAGTCGAGCGCCGAGCGGCTGGCGCGGGAGCGGGAGTCGGGGCACAGCGATCAGATCACTCTGCTGGGGATGTCGCCGTCGTTCCGCCAGGTGATCGAGCTGGCCCGCCGGGTGGCGCCGACCGACGCTTCGGTGCTGATCACCGGCGAGAGCGGGAGTGGGAAGGAGCTGATCGCGCAGTTCATCCACCAGAACAGCCGCCGCTCGAGTCGCCCGTTCGTGGCCGTCAACTGCGCCGCCTTGCCCGAGAACCTGCTGGAGTCCGAGATGTTCGGCCACCGCAAAGGGGCGTTCACCGGCGCGGTGCGCGACAAGCCCGGCCTCCTGGAGACCGCGAACGGGGGCACGCTGTTTCTCGACGAGCTGATCGAGATGTCCAAGCCGATTCAGGCGAAGCTCCTGCGGGTCATCCAGGACGGCGTGGTGCGTCGGGTGGGCAGCGAAACCGTGGACGCCGTCGTCAGCGTGCGGTTCATCGCCGCCACCAACGGAGACGTCGAGGCGGCGACGCGGGCCGGCATCCTGCGCGAGGATCTCTATTACCGCCTCCGGGTGGTGCCGATTCACGTGCCGCCGTTGCGCGAGCGGCCCGAGGACATCCCGCTCCTGGCCGAGCGGTTCCTCGCGACCTACTGGGTGCGCCACCGCGCCAAGGGGACGCCGTTCCCCCGGCTGACGGACGCGGCCATTCAGGTGCTCTGCGCCCATCCGTGGCGGGGCAACGTGCGCGAGCTGCAAAACGTGATCGAGCACGCCGCGGTCCTGGTCGAGCCCGGCGCGGCGATCGGCCCGGACGATCTGCCCCTGTCGGACGACGGCCCCGGCCCGGTGCCACGGGAAGCCGCGAGCCTCTTCTCCGAGGCCCTCTTCGAGCGCAGTTACCACTCCGCCCGCGAACGGGTCCTGACCCAGTTCGAGACGGAGTACCTGGGGTGGCTGGTGAACCGGGCGGGCGGGAACATGTCGAAGGCGGCGCGCATCGCGGGCGTCGACCGCACCACCTTGTACCGCATGATGGAGCGGCACGGGTTGCAGCGGGCGCCCGGCGCGGGCTGGGTGGTCGAACGCGAGGCGCCGGGCGCGGGCCGGACCGGGGAGCAGCCGGCCGAGGCCGCCGCCCAGGCAGGTGCGGCATGACGGTCGCCTGCCTGGCCGACCGGAAGGTCGCCCCGCTCCACCCCGCCCTCCCGACGCAGGCCCCGGATGGGACCATGCTCGTGGCCGAGCTGGCCCACGACCTCCGGTCGCCTCTCAGCGCCGTCATCGCCCTGGCGGAGGTCCTGTACGCCGAACAGGCGGGACCGCTGAACGACATTCAGCGCCGGTACCTGGGCTTGATTCACAACGCCGCGTTGGGGCTCTGCACCATGGCGAGCGACGTGGTCGACCTGGCCCGCGCCGCCCGCAGCGAGCACGGCGCGCCCGTGCCGTTCTCCCTCCGCGAGCTGCTCGACGGCGTGGCCGCCCTCTGCCGGCCCCTGGCCGCCGAAAAAGGGCTCGAGCTGCGCTTCGAGTCGACGCTCGCGGGCGATCGCTGGCTGGGACATCCCCGGTCCCTCAGCCGGGCCCTGCTCAACCTCACCACCAACGCCCTGAAATACACGGACCGCGGGCGGGTGGTGGTCGCGGCGCGCCGGCGGCGCCCTTCGCGAGTCGAGTTCTCGGTCCAGGACACGGGGCCCGGCCTCGACCCCGACGCGCTGCGGCACCTCTACGAGCCCTTCCGCCCCGGTAACGGGCGGGCCCGGTATCACTTCTCGAGCTCCGGCCTGGGACTCGCCATCTGCCGGCGACTGGTGCAGGAGATGGGCGGCGAGCTGTCGGTGGAAACCCGGCTCGGCCGAGGCACCCGGTTCCGGTTCGAACTCCCGCTGACGCCGGCGCCGACCGCGGCCTGAGGCCCATGCGCCCCCCTGCCGCGGCCGCTCGACAGCCGCGGCAGGCCTGCCACGTCGCATCAGCCCGGCGGCGACGAAGCGTGTAAACCACACTCCGCCAACCTCCTGGCTCTCGGCCCTGCTTCCGTCGCCACCGATCTTCGCGCACGCCACTTGCTACAGCGGGAGGCATGGGACTCTCACTCGCTCTGGTCCGCGCCGAGCCCCGTGCTCGCGCGGTCCCCGCTCTGTTCCAGCGAACGCACGGCGAGGGGGCGCGGCGATTCCTGAACCTCGCCGTGGCCGCGTTGGGCATCGTCCTGACGCTGCCGCTGATGCTCCTGATCGCGGTCCTGATCAAGCTGACGTCGCGCGGCCCGGTGCTCTACACGCAGCCGCGGGTGGGGCTGGATCGGCGGATCCTCACGGGGATCGGCGGCAACACCCGGCGGCACTTCGACTACGGCGGGCGCCTCTTCACCATCTACAAGTTCCGCACCATGTACGTCGAGCGCACCGACCGGGCGGCGGAGCGGTGGGCCGCGGCCGACGACCCTCGCGTCACGCCGGTGGGACGGATTCTCCGCCGGCTTCGACTCGACGAGCTGCCCCAGCTGTTCAACGTGCTGCGGGGCGACATGAACGTAGTGGGTCCGCGCCCCGAGCAGCCGACGATTTTCATCTCCTTACGCGCCCAGATCGAGGGGTTTCAGCGCCGCCAGCGCGTGCGCCCCGGGATCACCGGCTGGGCCCAGGTCAACCGGGGCTACGACCGGTCGCTCGACGACGTCCGCGCCAAGCTGGCGTTCGACCTGGAGTACATCCGCCGGCAGTCCGCCCTGGAAGACCTGAAGGTCATGGTGCGCACGGTTCCCGTGATGCTCTTCGGGCGCGGCTCCTAGGACGCGGGCGGCCCGGACCTCGCCCCGCTCAGCGCCTCCATGTGCGGCATCGTCGGCCTGGCCTACCGGGACCCCGAACGGGGCGTCGCGCGGGCCCTGCTGCGGGGGATGTGCGCCGCGATCCGGCATCGCGGCCCGGACGACGAAGGGCAGTTCGTGGCGGGGCCGGTGGGCCTGGCGATGCGCCGCCTCAGCATCATCGATCTTTCGGGCGGCCGGCAGCCCGCCCTGAACGAAGACCGGTCCTGCGCCGTCGTCTTCAACGGCGAGATCTACAACTACCGGGAGCTGCGCCGCGAGCTCGAGGCCCGCGGCCATCGGTTCCGCTCCTCCGGCGATACCGAAACCATCGTGCACCTCTACGAGGAGCGGGGCCCCGCGTGCCTCGACCGGCTGCGCGGCATGTTCGCCTTCGCCCTCTGGGACGCCCGCGCGCCGGCGCTGTTCCTCGCGCGGGACCGGTTCGGGATCAAGCCGCTCTATTACGTCCTCGCCCCCTGGGGCATCGCCTTCGCTTCCGAGCTCAAGGCCCTGGTGGCCGCCGGCCTCACCCAGCGGCGGCTGGACTGGGCGGCGCTGGACCTGTACTTCCAGCTCGGCTACATCCCGGCGCCCCGCTCACCCTTCACCGACGTCCGGAAGCTCGAGCCGGGCCACGCGTTGCTCTGGCGGCCCTGGGGTTCGACGGTGGTGTGGCGCTACTGGGACCTGCCCCGGAAGGACGGGCCGGTGCCGCCCGACGTCCGGCACCAGGTCCTGGAGTGGCTGGACGAGTCGGTAGCCGCCCACCTGGTGAGCGACGTGCCGGTCGCGGCGTTGCTCTCGGGCGGCCTCGATTCTTCGGCGGTGGTCGCGAGCGCGGCGCTGGCCGGCGGCGGTCCGCCGCCGCATGCGTTCACCGCCCGGTATCACGGCTCCGGCGCCGCGCTGGCCGACGAGACCTCCCTGGCGCGCCGGCTCGCCAACCGGTACGGCGTCCAGCTGACCCAGATCGACATCCGCCCCGACCTGCGCGACACCTTCGAGCCCATGGTGCGGGCGCTGGACGAGCCGCACGCCGACGCCTCCGCCGTCCCCACCTGGGCCCTGTCACGCGCCGTCGGGAGTCGCTACAAGGTGGCCCTCACCGGCATCGGCGGGGACGAGCTGTTCGCCGGCTACCGGCGGCACCTGGGGCTGCCGCACGCCGAGTGGTACGGCCGCCTGCCGGCGGGTCTCC